>NZ_NWQG01000225.1:0-21710 GCF_002529485.1 Mesorhizobium sanjuanii | reverse complement strand
GGGTTAGGGGTGGGGGTATTCGTAAAGCGGAAGCCTTCGCTAGCCATATGCGATTGCCTTGCCTTAGGGCCGATCAAATTCCCATCATGGCGCGCAGCGCCTTCTTGTCGGTCGCGCCGCCGGCGAAATCGTCGAATGCCTTTTCCGTCACCCTGATAATGTGGTGCTGGATGAACGGAGCGCCTTCGGCGGCCCCGTCCTCGGGATGCTTGAGGCAGCATTCCCATTCCAGCACCGCCCAGGAATCGTAGTCATACTGGGCGAGCTTGGAGAAGATGCCGCCGAAATCCACCTGACCGTCGCCGAGCGAGCGGAAACGCCCGGCCCGGTTGGTCCAGCTCTGGTAGCCGGAATAGACGCCTTGCCTGCCGGTCGGGTTGAACTCCGCGTCCTTGACGTGGAACGCCTTGATCCGCTCATGGTAGATGTCGATGAATTCGAGATAGTCGAGCTGCTGCAGCAGGAAATGCGACGGATCGTAGTTGATGTTGCAGCGCTTGTGGCCGCCAACTGCATCGAGGAACATCTCGAAGGTCGCGCCGTCGAACACGTCCTCGCCCGGATGGATCTCGTAACCAACGTCGACGCCATTGTCCTCATAGACGTCGAGGATCGGCTTCCAGCGCTTTCCCAGTTCTGAAAACGCCTCCTCGATCAATCCCGCCGGCCGTTGCGGCCAAGGGTAAAGGTAAGGAAAGGCCAACGCACCGCAAAAGGACACCGATGCCTTGAGCCCGAGATTTTTCGAAGCCTTGGCAGCGAACTGCATCTGTTCGACTGCCCATTTCTGCCTGGCTTTCGGGTTGTTGTGCACCGCGGGCGGCGCGAAGCCGTCGAACTGCGCGTCATAGGCCGGATGCACCGCCACCAACTGCCCCTGCAAATGCGTCGACAGTTCGGTGATCTCGACACCGGCGTCGGCACAGATGCCCTTCACCTCGTCGCAATAGACCTGGGAAGACGCTGCTTTCTCGAGATCGAACAGCCGGCTGTCCCAGGTCGGGATCTGCACGCCCTTGTAGCCCAATCCGGCCGCCCATTTGGTGATCGAAGCCAGCGAATTGAACGGTGCGGCGTCGCCCGCGAACTGCGCCAGGAACAGACCTGGACCCTTCATCGTCGACGGCATCGGCATCCTCCCTCATTGTTTACATGACCAAGCATAGCGCCGATTGGAAGTGGGGCCAGCCCGTTTGGTGTTTTCTCGAAGACACTTGTTGGTGTCGCCATTCTGGTATTACCAAATATGGCCGAATGGTCAAGCGGCAGGACCTGCTTCGGAAGCGCCGTCAATCATCACAAAATGCAAAAATATGGTAATATATTCAACGTAGTAACCGGCGAGACGGGTTGCGGTACGCGACTTCTTGCCGTCCAGGGGAATTTGCTGTAGACCTGCCATACAGCCCAATTGGTCGAACCAGTTCGTCAAAAAGCACTGGAGCGCCCCTGGGGAGGAAACATGCGGCGGACCTCGCTGGAGGACGGACGCGGAAAACGTGACGGGCGATTTCTGGGAAGGATAGACCATGCATCTTTCGACGCACAACTGGATGCGGGCTGAGCCGTTGGAGACGACGCTCAAGCGCATCAAGAAATTCGGCTACGAGTCGATTGAGATTTCCGGCGAACCCGAACAGTACAAGACCAAGGAAACGCGTGCGCTCCTGAAGGAGCACGGCATTCGCTGCTGGGGCGCGGTGACGCTGATGCTGGGCGAGCGCAACCTCGCCGCCAAGGACCAGGGCCAGCGCGAACGCTCGGTGCAGTATGTCAAGGACGTGCTGACCATGGTCAGCGAACTCGATGGCGAGATCATCACGCTGGTTCCCGCGACCGTCGGTAAGGTGGTGCCGGACGGCACCGAGGAGGAGGAGTGGAAATGGGTGGTCGACGCCACCAGGGAATGCTTCACTCATGCCAAGCAGGTCGGCGTCAAGATCGCGGTCGAGCCGCTCAACCGCTTCGAGACCTATCTGTTCAACCGCGGCGCCCAGGCCCTCGCCTTGGCCGACGCGGTAAGCCCCGAATGCGGCGTCTGCCTCGACGCCTACCACATCCACATGGAAGAATTTAACGTCTATGACGCCATCCGTAAGGTGGGAAAACGCCTGTTCGACTTCCACGTCGCCGACAATAACCGCTTCGCCGCCGGCCTCGGCCAGATCGACTGGCCGAAGATCGTGGCGACGCTGAAGGAGGTCGGCTATGACGGCGCGCTGACCAATGAGTTCGTCGCCCCTGTCGACCGCACGCCGGCCGCACCCTATCCCGACATGGTCGAGCGCCACCCGGTCGACATTTCGCCCGAACAGCTGAAATTCATCCAGGATCACGGCTCCAGCGTGCTGACCGAGAAATTCTACACCGACCAGATGCGCATCACCGCCGAAACGCTGCTGCCGCTGATCAAGTAGCTGATCCGATTGGGAATGAGCCCTTCCGCCCGCCGGCGGTGGGGCCGGGGATGAACATGCGCACTAACCCGCCTTTCTCACACTCCATGTGGCCTGCGCCGGTTCAAGAAGCCGGCAGGGTAGGAGCCGCGCGAAGAGCGATGCGGCTCCATCGCGCAAGCGCGGCGACACCCCCTGCCGGCTTCTTCAACCGGCCCTCTCGGGTCGCCTTTCGGCGGGCATCTACAGTGTCGGGCGGCTCGACCGTATGTCTCGATACGCTCTTCACCGCCCGACACCGTATCTGCCGCGCCGAAAGTGCGACGCAGGCCGCATGGAGTGCGAGAAATGCGGGTTAAGACGGTCCAAGCCTGGTGGGTCCGCGTACCGATCGAAGCCGCGAAGCAGCATCGCAGCGACTTCGGTCAGGTGACGACGTTCGACGCCGCCATCCTGCGCATCGAGACTGACGACGGGCTGGTCGGCTGGGGTGAAGGCAAGAATGCCGCCGGTAGCGCCGGCAGCTATGGCGCCCTCGTCCACATGCTGAACCACGAAATCGGGCCGCAACTGATCGGCAGCGACCCGGCCGACATCGGGGTAATCTGGGAGAGGCTCTACAACGGCGTGCGCCACGACACCGCTGCATGTGCCGGCCACGCCATGCCGCAACTGGCGCGGCGCGGCGTCAGCGTCGCCGCCATCAGCGCCGTTGACATCGCGCTGTGGGACATTCTGGGCAAGTCGCTCGGGGTCCCGGTCTGGCGGCTGCTTGGCGGCCGTAAGCTTGACCGCATGCCGGCCTACGCTTCCGGCGGCTGGGCCTCCAGCGAGGCGATCGGCGACCAATTGAAGTCCTACATCGCCAAGGGCGGCTTCAAGGCGCTGAAGATGCGGGTCGGCGCCAT
Organism: Mesorhizobium sanjuanii; assembly: GCF_002529485.1. Taxonomy (NCBI): domain Bacteria; kingdom Pseudomonadati; phylum Pseudomonadota; class Alphaproteobacteria; order Hyphomicrobiales; family Phyllobacteriaceae; genus Mesorhizobium; species Mesorhizobium sanjuanii. The sequence goes on along the minus strand of NZ_NWQG01000225.1, from coordinate 18,406 downwards.
GGACGGCGCTCCGCACATTTCCGCTGCCCGCGCCCGCGCCGCAAGACAGACACTTGGCCCGGCAGTCGACCTGATGGTCGATGCGCATGGCACCTATACAGTGGCGGAAGCCAAACGCTTTATCCATCTCGCCGGCGATCTCGATCTGGCCTGGTTCGAGGAACCCGTCATCGCCGACGACAAACCAGGCATGGCCGAGGTGCGGGCCTCCGGCTCCATCCCGATCGCCACCGGCGAAAGCGAAGCGACGCGCTACGCGTTCCGCGACCTCGCCACGCTCAAGGCGGCCGATATCTTCCAGCCGGACCCCGCCTTCTGCGGCGGCATCAGCGAGGCGATGAAGATCGGCACCATCGCCAGCGCCTTCAATCTGCGCTTCGCACCGCATCTGTGGGCCGGGGCGCCTTGCTTCTTTGCCGGGCTCCATGTCTGCGCCGCCTCTCCGGCGAGCTTCACCGTGGAATACTCGCTCGGCGCCAACCCGATGATCCACGACCTGGTCGAGGAGACTGTCGAAGCAAAGGACGGTATGATAGCGATCCCCGAGAAACCTGGACTGGGGTTCACCATTTCAGAGCGGTTCCTGGAGGCGCACGCGCAACGCAGTTGACAATGAAAGAAAAGAACCTTCTGGCAGAGCTCGCCGCTTATCTGTTCTCCCACTCCGACAAGGGGACGGGCCGGACGCCGTCGGAGCGTGAACTGGCCGAGCATTTCGCCGTCAGCCGCGGCCAGATCCGCGAGGCGCTGGCCATCCTCGAGGCCATGCGCATCGTCGAGCGCCGCGCCAAATCCGGCATCTATATCGACACCAAGCAGGCCAGCGTCGAGGCGATGGCACTGTTCGCACGGGCCGGCCTGCCGCTCGATCCGGTGCGGATCTATGAAACGGTCGAATTGCGCAAGATACACGAGATCAAGGCAGCGGAGTTGGCCTGCTCGCGCGCCACGGAGGAGAATTTCGAGCGGCTGCGCGAGATTCTGAAAGCTTCGGAGGAGCGCATTGCGGCCGGCGAAGGCCTCGCCAAGGAGGACCGCGAGTTTCACCTCGAGATCGTGCGGGCGACCAAGAACAGCGTCTTTCACAATGTGTGCAGCGTCTACTACATGATGGGCCAGCAGCGGCTGCCGATCTATTTCAACGATCCCGAGCGCAGCCTGCGCTCGCATGGCGAGCACATCCAGATCTACGAGGCGCTGCTGCGCCGCGACGGCAACCTCGCTCAGGCGCTGATGAGCGCCCATCTGCAAGGTGCGGAAAGCTACTGGAAGGGCCTGATCGAAGGCGGCGGGACGGAACCTCAGAGCCCGGCGCTGGAACAGGTCTGACATGCCCAGGATTCTGTCGACGCACACGTTGCACCCGCGCGCTTCCGCCATGCTGACCGGCGCCGGTGACCTCGTTGTCGCCTCCGCCCTCGACGCCGCCACGCTGGCCGCCGAGGCGCGCGACGCCGATGTCATCATCGTTCGCGCCCCGCTGCCAGCAGCGCTCTTCGAAGGGGCTAAGAAGCTCAGGGCCGCGATCCGCCACGGCGCCGGCCTCGACATGGTCCCGATGGAAGCGGCCGCCGCCGCCGGCGTGCTGGTGGCGAACGTGCCGGGCGTGAATGCGCGGTCCGTCGCCGAATACATTATGTTCGCGGCCCTGGCGCTGCTTCGGCGTTTCCGCGTGCTGGATCGTGACTTGCGGACGAAGGGCTGGCTGGCCGGTCGCGAGCACACCGTGGTGGCCAGCGAACTCTCCGGCAAGACGATCGGCATTGTCGGCCTCGGCGCCATCGGCCAGGCGGTCGGCCATATCGCGGCACATGGCTTCGGCCTCAACGTGGTGGCGGCGACGCGCAGCGTGCGGCCGGCGCCGGACCGGGTCGGCTTGCTGTCGATCGATGTGCTGATCGAACAGAGCGACATCATCGTTCTGTGCTGCCCGCTGACACCGGAGACGCGTGGCCTGATCAACCGCGAGCGCATCTCCCGGATGAAGCCGGATGCCCTGATGATCAATGTTTCGCGCGGACCTGTGATCGACGATGACGCACTGATCGAAGCGCTGAAAAAGGGCCGTATCGGCGGCGCCGCGCTCGACGTCTTTGCGACGCAGCCGCTGCCGCCAGATCATCCCTATTTCAGCTTCGACAATGTCATCGTCACCCCGCACATGGCGGGGATCACCGAGCAATCGATGATGCGCATGGGCACCGGCGCGGCGGCCGAGGCCTTGCTGGTGCTGGCCAACAAATTGCCGGTCAATCTGCGCAATCCCGAAGTGGTCGAGCACTACCGCCGGCGCTTTCCGGCCGACACATAACGCATCGCCGGTTTCGCCCCAATTCTCCGCGACGTTGCAACCATGTCCGGTCTTCGCCTCGCTCTTCTGACCGTTGCCGCTTGTTTGACCTGCGCATTGCCCGCGCTCGCTGCGGCCAAGAGCAGTTATGTCTATTGCGACAACGGCCTGCGCTGCGTCATGGCCCCCTGCCCGTCGAACAGCGCGCTTGATCTCGCCACCGGCAAGGTTGTCAAGGGCGTGTCGATCGACATCGATCGCTTGCCGCAGGAGGACAAGGCGCTTTCCGACAGGCTCTACGCCGGCAAGCTCGTCATCGTCGGCTCCATCGAAACCCGGACCCGGACCTTCAACGGCAGACAACACACGCTGCCCTGGCTGGTCGCGACCGGCATCGAACGCGCGGCCAGGGACAGCGAACGCGGCCACTGTTCATCGCGCTGACCCCTCACATCATCAGCCGACTAATCAACAGCCAAGCAACGCTTCAATTTCCGCAGCGATCCGCAGCAGATGGTGGTCGTGGCCGTTGCGTGCCACCAGCATCAAGCCGGCCTGCAGCGTCATGCCGGGCATTGGCAGCGAGATCGCGCAGAGGTCGAACTGGTTGGCGACCTGCGTGTTGCGCAGCAATAAGCCCTCAATGCGTTCACGCAGATCGGCATTCTCGGCCATCGAAACGATGGTCGGCGCCGTCACCGGCGTGGTTGGCAGCGCCAGCACATCGACCGATGCCAGCCGCTCGTCCATGGCGGCGCAAAGTGCTGTGCGACGGCGCAGTGCCCTGATGTAAACCGGCGTCGGTATTGTGGCGGCTCGCGACAGTGGCTCGCTCACCCATGGGTCGACGGGCACCGATGCGCCCGTCGCCAGCCAGTCGGCATGAATCTCGGCGCCTTCCATCGCCGCGATCGAACCACGCTTGGTGGCCGCGCGCAGATCGGCAAGCAGGTCGTCGATCGACAGGTCCGCCAGGTGCGCGCCTGTCCGCGCGATCTTGGCAAGGCAGCGATCGAATGCCGTGGCGACCTCGCTTTCGGTGTCTTCGAAAAGCAGGCCGCGCGGGATGCCGACACGAAGCCCGGCAAGTACAAGCGATACAAGCGCTGCAGGTTCCTCGCCCGCCATCGCCGCGTCGGCCGCGGCACATTCGGCGACGGAGCGGGCGAGCGGGCCGATGGAGTCCAGCGTGGCGGAGAGCGGGAAAGCGCCACTGAGGGGCACGCGCCGCGCCGTCGGCTTGAAGCCGACGACACCGTTGAGCGAGGCTGGTATGCGCACCGAGCCGCCAGTATCGGAGCCAATGGCGATGTCGCTGGTGGCCTCGCCGGCCGAAACGCCGGCGCCGGAGGACGAGCCGCCCGGGATCAGGCTGGCATCGACCGCGTTGCCAGGTGTGCCGTAGTGCTGGTTGTCGCCGATCGCGGTGAAGGCGAACTCGGTCATGTTGGTCTTGCCGAGGATCACTGCGCCCGCCTGCCGCAGCCGGCTGACGATGACGGCGTCCCGCACCGCCGGCGCCGTGGTGGCCAGCAGCAGCGAACCGGCGGTGGTCGGCTCGCCAGCGACATCGAACAGATCCTTGATCGAGACGATGGTGCCATCGAGTGGGCCGAGCCTCACTCCTGCCCGCTTGCGCCCATCGCTGGCGTCGGCCGCGGCTCGTGCTGCTTCGGCATAGAGCTTTACGAAGACGCGTTCATCGTCCGCACGCGCGGCGAGGCGTGAAAGGACGGCTTCGAGGCGATCGCGGGCGGATTGCATTTTCGGTGTCGGACTCCGGACGCCTTGAACGTCTTTCAGGCAGCGGCCAATGTCTGGCGTGCGCGAAAGGCATAACCCGGCGGGGACGAGTTTGCACCTGTCGAAGCGACGAAAGAGGAAATCCGATGCACTACAGAGGCAGCTGCCATTGCGGCAAAGTGGCATTCGAGGTGGAGGGCGAGCTTGGCGGAGCCGTGCGCTGCAACTGCTCGATCTGCTCTCGCAAGGGCGCGCTGTTGTGGGCTGTGCCGTATCAGAAATTGCGGCTGCTGGCTTGGGGCGATGATCTCGGCCGGTACACGTTCGGCAAGGGCGGCATCGCGCATCGTTTCTGCCGCACCTGCGGCATCCATCCCTTCGCCGAGGATGTCGGCGAAGGGAGTGAGCGAAGCGCTTATGTCAACATCAATTGTCTGGACGGCCTCGACCTTGCCGCGGTGGAGGTTTTCGATTTCGACGGCCGCTCGGCCTAGGCTCTTTCGGACTTCGGGCCTATCAGGAACGTCGCCAGGGCCGCCAGCAGTGTCGCGATGCCGCAATAGGCGAAGGCGCTGGCCACGCCGGCATGATCGACCAGCAGGCCACCGAAGACGGCGCCCAGCGCGATCGCCACCTGGAACGTCGCGACCATCAGCCCGCCGGCGCTCTCGGCCTGGTCTGGAGCGGCGCGCACGAGCCAGGTCTGCAGCCCGACCGGCACCGCGCCGAAGGCAAAACCCCAGGCCGCGACCGCCACTGCCGCCACCACTGGCGAGGCACCGAGAACGAGCAGCAGCAGCGCTGACAATGCAATCAGCAGCGGCGCCAGACCGACGGCTGCCTTGAGGTTGCGCTCGGCCATGAAGCCGCCGGCGAAATTGCCGAAGAACCCACCGATGCCATAGGCGAGCAGCACCAGCGAGATCGTCTCGATGTCCAGCGCCGGCACCTTCTCGAGAAATGGCCGGACATAGGTGAAGCCGGCAAAGTGTCCCGAGGCCACCAGCAGCACCACCAGAAGTGCCGCCCTGATCGTCGATCGCTTCAACACCTCCAGCAAGGTGCGAAAACTGGCCACGCCAGCCGGTGGCAAGCGAGGAATGGTGGCGATCTGTACCAGGAGCGCCAGGGCGCCGACCACGGCTGCGATCATGAAGGCGGTGCGCCATCCCCAGACGTCGCCGACATAGGCGCCAACCGGGGCTGCGGTGACAGTGGCGACCGAAACGCCGGTGAGGATGATCGACATGGCGCGCGGCATCAACCGCATCGGCACGAGCCGCATGGCCATCGCCGCCGACATCGACCAGAAACCGCCAAGGGCGACGCCAAGCACGACGCGGGCGGCCAGAAGCACGGGAAGCGACGATGCGAAGGCCGCGAGCAGGTTCGAGACGATAAGCAGCACCGTCAGCCCCCACATGACAAGCCTGCGGTCCAGCCGCTTGGTGACTATGGCCATGGTTGGCGCCGCGATCGCGCCAACCACTGCCGTTGCCGTGACCGCTTGCCCCGCAGCGCCTTCGGTGATGCCGAGATCCTGCGCCAGCCGCGTCAGCAGGCTGGCGGGAAGGAATTCTGCCGTCACGAGCCCGAACACGCCAAGCGCCAGCGATACCACCGCGCCCCAGGCCGGCTCGGCTCGTTCTTCGGATTCGGAGGCGTCGAGAACAGCGGCGTCGATGATGACTGTGGCGGGTTCGGTCATGGTGGGATCTCCGGTCTGGTTGCAGCGCCACATAGGAAATGACCGGCTCAGGCTCCACCCGATACATGCTTCAACGGGCGTGCTCTCAGTCCGGCTTGGTTGCGGCGCAACATTTGGCTGCAGTGCAACATAGGGAGTGACTGCCTGGAGTTTCCATGCTAGAAAATCCGAAATGAACTACAATTCGTCCAAAATAGCGCTGGCGACCTCTGGCGATCCGCTGACCGACATGCTGCGTGGCCTTCGTCTTGATGGCGTCGACTATGGCCGCTGCGTGTTGGGAGCACCCTGGGCAGTGTCCTTCCCGGCTCAGAAGGCGGCACGGTTTCACTTCATTGGCCAGCAGGGCTGCTGGCTGTTTTCCCCGGCGAAGGAATGGGTCGAGCTGTCGGTGGGCGACGCGCTCCTGATCCCGCGCGGCGACGAGCATGTGCTGGCCAGCGCGCCGGGCGTGCCTCCGGTGCCGATCGGCCGCTACACGATCGAACCGGTCTGCGAGAACATCTACGACGTTTCGAACGAGTGCGGGGGCCCCAAGACCCTGCTGTTCTGCGGCAGCATGCATTTCAACCTCGACGGCTCGCACCCGTTGCTCGACATGATGCCGGACTTGATGCAGGCGCATAGGCTGATGGCGAATGCGCCGGGCATCCAGCATCTGCTTGATGCGATGGCCGGCGAAGTGACGATGGATCGGGTCGGATCAGGCGGCATTCTGGCGCGCCTCGCCGACGTGCTGGCGGCGACGATCATTCGCTCCTGGGTGGAGAATGGCTGCGGCGACGCGACCGGATGGATCGAGGCAGTCAGAAATCCCGATGTCGGCAAGGTGCTGGCCGCCATTCATTTGCAGCCGGAACGCGAATGGACGGTCGAAGCCCTGGCCCGGATGATGGGGGCCTCACGCTCCGCCTTTGCCCAGCGCTTCGCCACGGTGGTCGGCGAGACGCCCGCCAAATATGTGCTGCGCGTGCGCATGCATCATGCCCGCCAATGGCTGGCCCGCGACGGGATGAGGGTCTCCGTGGCGGCGGCGAAACTGGGCTATGATTCGGAAGCCTCTTTCAGCCGCGCGTTCAAGCGGGTCATCGGCGTGGCGCCGAGCCATCTGCGCAACACCGGCGACGACGCGTCCTAATTTAAGGCCGGAGGAATTGCCAAGTCTTTTGGACGGCGCGTCATTGCCCGGCGACGTCTCGCGAATAATCTGGCAAGCGGAGGAACCCGCTATGGCCAATCATTCTCTACTGCTTGCGTTCGCCGCCCTGTCCTTTGTTCCCGGGCAGGCATTAGCTCTTGAAGACAGCTACCTGCCGGCCGGCAAGATCCCCTATGTCGCTGAAGTGCCCGACCAGCCGCACCGGCTCGGTGCGCTGTGGGGCGATCGAGCCAACGGCCCCGCGGGCACGCTGCTGAAGGTCCCCGGCAACTGGCGCGCACCGGTTCACGCGCACACCGCCGACTATCGCGCCGTGGTCATTCAGGGGCTATGGGCGCATTGGCAAATGGACGGTGGCGAGGCCACCAAGGTCGAGCTCCCTCCCGGATCCTACTGGACCCAGAAAGCCAATGAGATGCATGACGACGCGTGCCTCTCGGACACCGAGTGCGTGATCCTGCTGATCAACGACACGCCTTACGAGACCTATCTGCAGAAGTAATGGATGCCCGCCTTATCCCGCGTGACGCAGGCTGATGCCGCTGCCCTTGTCGAACAGCACCACCTTGTCCGGGTCCCAGGCAAAGCGCACCGGCTGCTCGATCTCGACATCGGTCCTCGCCGGCACCGTGGCGCGCAGCATGGCGTCGCCGACCCGCAGAGTCAGGATCTTCTCGACGCCATGATTTTCGACATCGTGGATGCGGGCCTCCACCGGCGCCCCGCTCTCGAGATAGAGGTCCTCGGGACGAATACCGAAGACGAGGGGGCGACCGTCGGTCGCGCCACTCGTCCTGGCTCCCCCCGGAAGCGGTAGTTCGAAATTCAACGGCGCCATCACCGCGCGGCCATTGACGAGCTTGCCGTCGACAAGGTTCATTGGCGGCGAGCCGACGAAGCTGGCCACATAGGTGTCGCGCGGATTGTTGTAGATCTCATACGGCGTGCCGGTCTGGACGATGCGGCCATGGTTGAGCACGCCAACCTTGTCACCCATCGACATCGCCTCGATCTGGTCGTGCGTCACGAACAGGAAGGTCGCGCCGAGCTGCATCTGCAGGTTCTTCAGCTCGGTGCGCAGCGCCTCACGCAATTTGGCATCGAGCGCCGACAGCGGCTCGTCCATAAGGAACACGCGCGGCTTGCGTACGATGGCGCGGCCGATGGACACGCGCTGCATCTCGCCCCCCGAGAGACGGTCGGTCTTGCGGTCGAGCAGATGTTCTATCCGCAGCGTCCGGGCGGCACGATCGACACGATCCTTGATCTCGGCATCGGGCAGCCGGCGGATCTTCGGCTTCAGCGGAAATTCGAGGTTTTGGCGTACCGTGTAGCGCGGATAGAGCGAATATTGCTGCAGAACCAGCGCCACGTCGCGCTCGGCGGCGCCCCAGTCGGCGACATCGACGCCATCGATGAACACTTGGCCCTCCGTCGGCTTCTCCAGGCCGGCGATCATGCGCAGCGTTGTCGTCTTGCCGGCGCCCGTCTCGCCGAGCAGCACGAAGAACTCGCCGTCGCCAATGTCGAGATTGAGCCCGGTCAATGCGGTGTGATTGCCGAATGTCTTCGAGATGTTCTTGAGCTGGATATGGGCCATCAGAGTCTCACCCCCAGCGACTTGCCGCTCGCCTTGTCGAAGAAATGCGTTTGGGCGGGATCGATCCTGGCAAAGACCTTCACGCCTGGCCCGCTGATAAAACCGCTCTTGGTGCGGGCGCGCAGCATCTGGGAGCCGACCTTGAGGTCGACGATGTCGAAGGATCCGAGCGGCTCGACGATCTGCGCCTCGACCGGCAAGAAGCCATCGGCGGCTTCGCGGCGAACGATGACGCCTTCCGGGCGGATACCGAGCGCAAGTTTGTCGCTGGCATGGCCGTTGAGCTTCGATAGCAACGCGCCCGGGAATTCGAAGCCGGTGGCTGCGCCGCCGACCGTCACCGAGGCAGACGAGGCTTTTTCCGCCACCGCCGCGTCGGCGACGTTCATCACCGGGCTGCCGACGAACTGCGCAACGAACAGATTGGCCGGCCGCGAATAGACCTCGTCCGGCGAACCGACCTGCTGCAGCACGCCTTCATGCATTATGACGATGCGGTCCGCGAGGCTCATTGCCTCGATCTGGTCGTGGGTGACATAGATGGTGGTCGAGCCCTGCTTGATGTGCAACCGCTTGATCTCGGCCCGCATCTCCTCGCGCAGCTTGGCGTCGAGTGCCCCGATCGGCTCGTCCATCAGCATCGCCTTGGGACGCCGCACCAATGCCCGGCCGATGGCGACGCGCTGCATGTCGCCGCCCGACAATGCCGACGGCTTCTTCGCCAGCAGATCCGATATCTGCAGCGTCTTGGCGACCGAGCGCACTTCCTGGTCGATCTCGGCCTTGCTCTGGCGCGTGGCCCTGAGTGGAAAGGCGATGTTCTCGTAGACGCTCATATGCGGATAGAGCGAGAACGATTGGAAGACCATGGCGATGTCGCGGTCGGCCGCCTTGAGATGCTGGACCGGCTTGCCGTCGATAAGGATATCGCCCCCGTCGATCGTCTCCAGCCCGGCAACGGCGCGAAGTGTCGTCGTCTTGCCGCAGCCCGACTGGCCGAGCAGCACGATAAACTCATTGTCGGCGATCTTGAGATTGAGGTCCTTGATGACCTGAACGGCGCCAAAGAATTTCTGGACGCCACGTAGCTCGATCTGGGTCATGCGTGGCCTTCTTTTTCCAGCGCGCCGGTCGCCTGCGGTTTCTGCCTTGGACCGACCCAACCGGTGATCATGAAGGTCAGCAGTCCGACGATGATGATCGTCAGCCCGTAGCGGTGCAGGAAGAAATTCCACGGCTGGCAGAGCGCGATGATGCCTAACACCATCACGATCTCGGCCGTGCGCTGGATTGTAGCATGGCGGATCATTTGCGGATCGCTCCAAAGGACATGCCGCGCAAGAGGTGTTTGCGGAGCAGGAAGGTGAAGATCGCGACCGGCAGCAGGAACAGGAAGGTTCCGGCGGCAATCACCGTCCAGTCCGGCAGGCCGGAACCGACCTGGCTGGGGATGAAGGGCGGTGCCGTCTGGGCGCGTCGGTTGGTCATGATCAGCGCGAAAGCATATTCGTTCCACGCCGTGATGAAGCAGAACACGGCGGTGGCGGCGATGCCGGTGGCCGCTTCCGGCAGCACGATCTTGAAGAAGGCCTCCATGCGCGTGTAGCCGTCGACCAGGGCCGCCTCCTCGTACTCCCTCGGAATCTCGTCCATGAACCCCTTCATCAGCCATACGGAAAAGCTGAGGTTGAAGGCGGTGTAGAGTATGATCAGGCCCCAATGCGTGTCGTTGAGGCCCACGACCCGGTACATCAGGAACATCGGGATCGCCACCACCACCGGCGGCAGCATGCGCGTCGACAGGATGAAGAAGAGCAGGTCCTGTTCCCCCTTGATCTTGAAGCGCGAGAATCCGTAAGCCGTGAAGGTGCCCATGCCGACGGCGAGGATCGTCGAGGTGATGGCCACGATCAGCGAGTTCATGAAGCGGCTCGGATAACCCGACCACTGCACCTCGCCCCTGCCCGAGCGCACCACCTTCTCGCCGCCGTCGAACACCAGCCGCTCCCACCACGGGGCGGCGGCGTATTGTTCCGGCGTCGGCGCGGTGCGCAACTGCGACCGCTTGGTGAAGAGCTTCACGAAGGGCGATATCTCGGGCTGGAACACCACCGTTGGTGGAATGGTGGTCGCAAGGTTGCGCGGCTTGAACGCCGTCGAGGCTATCCAGTAAATCGGCGCCAGGAAGATCATCGTGATGATCAGCACACCGACGATGGCGAGCTTATTGAGCGAACGCTCGGTAGAGGTGGTGACAGCGGCCATTCTAGCGCTCCTTCACCTTGTTCAGGTATTTGACGTAGATGTTGGTGATCGCCAGGATCATGATCAGCACGATGTAGGCAAGCGCGCAGGAGCGCCCGGTCTGCCATTCCTGGAACGCCATCTTGTAGAGCCGGATCGAGATCACCTCGGTGGTTGGCTGGCTGGTCAGGATGTAGGCGAGATCGAACGTCTTGAACGCCTCCATGGTGCGGAAGATGACCGCGATCATCAGGATCGGCGCGACCAAGGGCAGCGTAATGCGAAAGAAGGTATAGAACGAGCCGGCGCGGTCGATCGCGGCCGCCTCGTAGAGGTGCTTCGGCACTGCCGACAGGCCGGCAAGCGACAGCAGCATCACGAAGGGGGACCACATCCAGATGTCGGTGATGGCAACCGCGTAGAGCGCCATGTCGGGGTTGGACAGCCACTCGAAGGAGCCCAGGCCGAGCGTATAGTTGATGATGCCGAAGGACGGATCGTAGAGCAGTTTCCAGAACAGGCCGACGACAGCCATCGACAGCATCATTGGCAACAGCAGCAGCGTCGTCAGCAGGCCCTTCAGCGGGATATCGCGATTGAGCAGCAACGCCACGCCGAAGCCGACGATGACCTGGCCGACCACCGAGACGATGACATATTTGGCGGTGATGGCGAAATTCGACCAGATGAACGGGTCGTTGAGCAGTTCGCGGTAATTCTGCAGTCCGACGAAATTGGCCGCCGCCGGGCTCGACGCGCGAAAGTCGGTGAACGAATAGCCGAGCGAATAGATCAGCGGAAAGATGTTGAAGACGATCAGGAAAACGATCGTCGGAATGATGAAGAGATTGCGGATCGTGAGATCGCTCATGCCGCGGGCGGCGGAGCGCGAATTGGGATCCAGCGTGGTCATGACTGCAGTGGCCAAGGCCCGTTCCTTCCTTGTCCGGAAAAGAAAACGGAAGGGGCGGCTCCCGCCCCCTCCGAGCGTTAGTGTCGTTTACTTCACGCGGTTGTATTTCTTGAACGTCGCGTTCCAGTCCGCCGCGAGTGAATCGAGCACTTCCTTGGCCGAGCCCTGATTGCCGGTGATATACGGATAGACGCGCTGGTTCATCTGGATGAGCAACTCGGCATATTCCGGCGTCGCCCAGAAGTCCTTCACCTTGAACATGGTTTCGTAGAAGGCCTTGTTGTAGGGCGTGGCGTTCTGGAATTCAGGCGACTCGAGCACCTTGGCGCTTGCCGTGTAGCCGCCGAGTTCCGCCCATTTCTTCTGCGTCTCGTCCTTGATGAACCATTCCAGGAACTTCATCGCCTCTTCCTGATTGTCGGAATAGGAGATGACGGAGATGCCTTGGCCGCCGAGCGCGGCGAACTGGTCGCCGTTCGGTCCTGGAGGATTGGCGAAGAAGCCGGTGTTCTTGGCATTCGGGTTCGAGGCTTCGTTGATGAGCGCCGGGAAGAAGGCGAAGTAGTTCATGCTCATCGCGGCCAGGTTCTCGGTGATCGCCTGGTTGTCCTCGATGAAGAAGCTCTTGGCCCAACCAGGAGGGGTGAAGGAATAAAGTTCCTTGTAGGCCTCGAGCGCCTTGACGTTCTGCTCGGAGTTGATGATCCCGTCGACCTTGTAAGTGGCATAGTCGCCAAGTTCGCCGCCGAATGAGAAGATGGCGTTCTCGACGCCCATAACCAGAGCGTCATACGAGTTATCGGTGTAGATGGCGATGCCGTAGCGCTTCTCGTCGGGACGATGGAAGAATTCGGCGATGTCGCGCAACGCCTTGAAATCCTTCGGCACGCCGAGATCGTAGCCATACTTGGCCTTGAAGGCTTCCATCTCCTTCGGGTCTTCGAACCAGTCCTTGCGATAGGACCAGCCGACCGCGTCGCCCTCGGCCGGGATCGACCAGTACTTGCCGGAGTCCGACGGATATTCGGCATAGTACTTGACCGTCGCCGGCGCCATCACCTCCTTCAGATTGTGCTTGTTGAAGAAGTCGGTGAGGTCGACATAGTGGCCCGCCTCGGAGGCCGCGCCGATCCACTGCGAGTCGCCGACCACCATGTCGTAGGCGCTGCCCTTGGCATTGAACTCGGTGAATGCCTTGGTCTGGAAGTCGGACCAAGGCGTGGTTTCGACCGTGACCTTCACGCCGGTCTCGGCCTCGTAAAGGTTGACGAGTTCCTGCAAATAGTTCGCCGGATCCCATTCAGCCCAGAATATGGTCAGTTCCTTGTCCTGCGCGTAGACGGACGTTCCGCAGGCGAGCACTAAGCCGATACCAGCAAGCATGCTGGTCATTGTCTTGCGCATAATGATTTCCTCCCTTGTGCGCATTCTACCTTGTCATGCGAGCCGGCTGCGAGGTCGGCCCTGGTAGTTCCTCCCGTGATGGCGCCATTCCGATTTTGAGCCCCCTCGCCCAGTCCGAAATGGATCTCAGCCTTCACTTTCGATCCGCTTTGTCAGTCCTGATCTGGTATTACCAATTCCGGACGCGCGTCAAGCTCTTTCTTGGACGATCGCCAACAGCCTTGCAAGCGGATTGCTGCATTATCTGCCTGTTTTCTCTCGATTTTCCTACTCCTTGATATACAAGGGTCTTGTTTCGGCCCTGGCATTGCAACTATTGTGAGTAGCCGGCATTCGAATCTGGTCGAACCAGATTGAGGCTACTCCGCAGCCGTTGCCGGCGCAATTCCGTCTCCTTCGCTCATCGATTCCGCCACCGCCGCCCGCACCAGAGCGCCGGCCGCCCATTGCGCGACCGACATCATCTTGCGGCTGTCCAGCCCCCATATATCCTTCAGCACGATAAGCACCTCGACGCCGAACATCAGCGACAAGGCCTGCGCCAGGCGCTTGAATTCGCGCGGCGGCAGCCGTTGCTTGAGTGGCGCGATCGCATCCTTCAGGAGGTCGACGCGGTGGCCGCGCGTGAAGGCCGGCTCGCCGCCCAGCGTGCCTGCCTGCCGACGAGCCCACTGGTCGAGCGACAGTTTCAGCGCCGCCTTGAACGTCGCCTCGAAGGCCTCGATGCGCGGCATCGCCGTCTCGAACAGTTCGGCGACCCGGCGCTCGGAATCGGTGGAGCTCGATTGCCAGGTGAGGATCGGCCCGAGCCCCTCGTCGACCACCGCCTGCACCAGTGCCGCCTGACTTGGGAAGTAGCGATAGGCAGTCGCGCGGGAAACTTCCGCCGCCTCCGCGACCTCGCTGACCGAGGGCGTTACGCCGTCCTGCATCAGTCTGGTCGCCGTCTCCAGCATCAATCGCCTTGTACGTGCCCGGGCGCCGCGCTCGGCCCCTCGGCCGCCGCTTTGATCGGCATCGTCGTTCACCCCTTGTTGACGTGAGACTTTCATATCAATACGATACGCGCGTCTCAAAAAATTGCAATGGCCTTCGCGGCTGGGCAAAGGAGCGGCAGGCAGCGACGCCGAGCGCGCCAGGGAGCGGGAAACGCGATGAAGCGCATCTACGTGGTGGGCACTGCCGATACCAAGGGCGAGGAACTCGCCTTCCTGGCCGACGCGATCACCGCTACCGGCGCCACTGTCGTCCGTGTCGACGTCGGCACGCGCGCTGCCACCGTACCGGTCGATGTCTCGGCCGAAGACGTCGCCGGCCACCATCCTGACGGCAGCCCTGCCGTGCTCGGCATCGATGACCGCGGCACCGCGGTCGCGGCCATGGCCATCGCCTTCGCCCGGTTCGCGCAGTCGCGCGCCGACATCGCAGGCATGATCGGCATTGGTGGCGGCGGCGGCACCTCGATCATCACTTCAGGCATGCGCACGCTGCCGCTCGGCCTGCCCAAGATCATGGTCTCGACGCTCGCCTCGGGCGATACCGCGCCTTATGTCGACGTCTCCGACATCATCATGATGCCCTCGGTGACCGACATGGCTGGCTTGAACCGGCTGTCGCGAGTCGTGCTGCACAATGCCGCCCAGGCGATATCAGGCATGGCGGCGAACCCTGCGCCACCACCCGATGGCAAGCCCGCGCTGGGCCTCACCATGTTCGGCGTCACCACGCCATGCGTGACGGCCATCGCCGACGAGTTGCGCTCTACCTATGACTGCATGGTCTTCCACGCCACCGGCACCGGCGGCCGCGCGATGGAAAAGCTCGCCGACAGCGGGATGCTGTCCGGCGTCATCGATATCACCACGACGGAAGTCTGCGATCTCCTGTTCGGCGGTGTGCTGCCGGCGACCGAGGATCGCTTCGGCGCCATTGCCCGCACTGGACTGCCCTATGTCGGTTCGGTCGGCGCGCTCGACATGGTCAATTTCTGGGCGCCGCCGACCATCCCGGAACGCTATCGCGGGCGGCTATTCTACGAGCACAATCCGAACGTGACGCTGATGCGCACGACGCCGCAGGAATGCCGCGCAATCGGCGAATGGATCGGCGAGCGACTGGGCCGCTGCGAGGGCCCGGTCAGCTTCCTCATCCCCGAAAAAGGCGTCTCGGCGCTCGACATCGAAGGCGGCGCCTTCTTCGATCCGGAAGCCGATGCCGCGCTGTTCGAAGCCATCGAGCGCACGATCAAACCGAACGCGACACGGCGCGTGACCCGCCTGCCGCTGCACATCAACGACCCCGAGTTCGCCAAGGCTGCAGTTGCGGCTTTCCTCGACATCGCCAGCAAGTGAGACCTGACAAGCATGACCGCCATACCGCGCAAGAAGATCCTGGAAAAATTCCGCAAGATGATCGCCGACGGCGTGCCGATTGTCGGCGGCGGCGCCGGCACCGGTCTCTCGGCCAAGGCCGAGGAGGCCGGCGGCATCGATCTCATCATCATTTATAATTCCGGCCGCTACCGCATGGCCGGGCGCGGCTCCGCCGCTGGCCTGCTCGCCTATGGCAATGCCAATGAGATCGTCAAGGAAATGGCCTATGAGGTGCTGCCGGTCGTGAAGAAGACGCCGGTGCTGGCCGGCGTCAATGGCACCGACCCTTTCGTCATCATGCCGCTGTTGCTGGCCGAACTGAAGACGATGGGCTTTTCCGGCGTGCAGAACTTTCCCACCATCGGCCTGTTCGACGGCCAGATGCGGCTGAGCTTCGAGGAGACCGGCATGGGTTTCGGGCTCGAGGTCGACATGATCGCCGAGGCGCACAAGCTCGATCTCCTGACCACGCCCTATGTGTTCAATCCGGATGAGGCGCGCGCCATGACCACGGCCGGCGCCGACATCGTCGTCGCCCATATGGGCGTGACGACGGGCGGTTCGATCGGCGCGACCTCGGCCAAGTCGCTGGACGATTGCGTGCGGGAGATCGAAGCCATCGCCGCCGCCGCCCGCTCGGTGCGCAAGGATATCATCCTGCTTTGTCACGGCGGCCCGATCTCTATGCCGGACGATGCCCGCTACATCCTTGACCGCTGCAAGGGCCTGCATGGCTTCTATGGCGCGAGTTCGATGGAGCGGCTGCCGGCGGAAGCGGCGATCGCCCGGCAGACCGCCGATTTCAAGGCCGTGACGCTTGCTGCCAAAACGACTGCGAAGAAAAAGAAGGGTTGAGACGATGACGGACAAGAGCAAGGTGTTTGTCTATCCGAAGGACGTCAGCGCCTTCGGCTTCGACTGGGGCAAGCTCTCGCTGACGGTGGCGCCCGAAGTGAATGGTGCGGAGCGCTTTTCCGGCGGCGTCGTCGACCTGCCCTCCGGCAAGGGCCACACACGTCACAACCATCCGGGCGCGGAGGAGATCATCTTCGTCATCTCCGGCCATGGCGAACAGATGGTCGAGGACGAGAAAGGCAATCCGGTGGTCGAAAAGGTCGGCCCCGGCTGCACCATCTATGTGCCGGAAAGCCGCTTCCATTCGACGCTGAACACAGGCGACGGGCCCATGCAGCTCTTCGTTGTCTATTCTCCGGCCGGGCCGGAACTGGGCTTGCGGGAATTGCCGGATTTCAGGCTGTTGCCGCCTGGCGGGAGTCATTGATAGCACTGTTCGCCGGTGGCGGTTCGAAACGCTCTTACCGGTTTGCTGGCAAACCACCTCCGCCCCGACTTGTGAGGAAACGCGGCTTCTGCGCGGCGGGCTTTGCCAACTGCGCATTTAAGCCTATGCTTGTATATCGGCCGCCAGCGCTTCGGATGCAGCCGACAGTAAGAGGGTACGTGCTCTTGCCCGTTTGGGAGGGAGCCATGCCCCAAACTCTTTTTCGCAACCAGGTATTGAAAGCCCTCTCCCCGGAGGATTTCGCGCTTTTGCGGCCAGCCCTGCGTCAGGTCGAACTGGGCATCAAAGCCCAGCTGGAAATCCCGTGTCAGCCGATCGAGCAGGTGTATTTTCCAGAAGCGGGTATCGCTTCGGTGGTCGCCACCATGACCGGAGGCCGGCAAAGCGAAGTCGGCATCATCGGTTACGACGGTATGACGGGGGTGGCAGTCATACTCGGCCAGGACAGGTCTCCCAATGAAACCTATATCCAGGTCGCCAGCAAAGGCTGGAGCCTGCCGGTTGAAAATCTCCGTTCTGCGATTTCAGAAAGCCTGTCCCTTCGCGTGTCACTGCTTCGCTATGCCCACGCGTTTTTTGTTCAGTTGTCCCGGACCGCATTGGTCAACGGCCATTCGAAAATCGAGGAACGGCTGGCACGCTGGCTGCTGATGGTCCACGACCGCGCTGAAGGAAACAAGATCTATCTGACACATGAATTCCTGGCGACCATGCTTGGCGCCCGGCGTCCCGGCGTTACCACCGCCTTGCAAATGCTTGAATATAGGGGGCTGGTTCACGCCAAGCGGGGCGAGATCACCATTGTCGACCGCGCCGGGATGATAAAGCTGACCCATGGCGCTTACGGCGAGGAGGAGCAGTGCTATTTCGGTCTGGCCTCCGCCTGATTGTCCGCTTTCAGACATAATCTTGAAGGCCGCCGCGTGTTGGCCGTAAATCATGTTTGGTCAGGGTTTCAGGGAGGAACTTCTCGATGGCCAGTGCCTTTCAGACAGTCACGGTTGAAAGAGCCGCCGAAGCCTATGTTCTCTCCAGGGGCAAGGCACACTTTCTCTCCATCGCACAGGCAATCCGCGCCATCCGAACGCTCATGCCGGCTTGCATCGCAACCGACCGCGAGTTGGAGGAGATGCTGGCGGCGGCATGCGTCACTCACGGCGTGCCCGTCGCTTTCGACGTAACGGCGGCCGAGGGCACAGAACCACGGCTCCTTTCGTAAGGCCGGAGATGCCCGCGCTCGCGCAGACGCCTACCTTGTCGGACGTTCGCCTGGCGATCGTCCGCTACTTGATCGACAATGTCGACCACCCGAGCGTTTCGATATCCGAGGTCAGCCGCGTCGTAAGGAAAATGTTTCCATTTTGCGAACTCACGGATTGGGAACTTGGCGATCTCATTGCGCGAAGTGCGATCGGCGCGGGATTTGCGATCGATTTCGACGCAACGGCGCCTTGAGGTTTGTCTAAGCGCGTCGCGTTCGACCGGTCTCATGCGACACGCTTTAGTTTCTTGTTTTATGCATGTCGTTATCGCAAAACCGCCGCACACTTTTGCGCGACATACATTAGGCACCGACGGTTCCGCGCCATGCTTCCAAAGGGGATCGAACTCTTCCAGAGTTACTGGGTTCTGGCCGCAAGAACGCGCGCTAAGCCACCCCGCCCCTGTTC
>NZ_NWQG01000224.1:0-6918 GCF_002529485.1 Mesorhizobium sanjuanii | reverse complement strand
CCACAAGGGGGAGGCAGGGAGCCTGCGCCCACCCTCCCCCTTGTGGGGAGGGTCGCTGCGAAGCAGCGGGGTGGGGGTCCGAAAAGAGCCGCTTGCAGCGGCTCTTTTCGATTCAGGAAACGACTCCGACCCTCTGATTCACCTCTTCAAATTGACCACAATCACGCCACCCAGCGCCAGTGCGCCGCCGATGATGCCGAGCAGGGTCGGCACTTCGCCCAGCCAGAAGAAGCCGATCAGCGTGGCCACCGGCGAAACCAGATAGAGGAAGTTCGAGGCGCGGGCGGCAGGCAGGCGTGACAGTGCGGTTGCCCAGGCGGCGTAGGCGATCAGGCTCGGCACGATGCCGAGAAAGATGACTGCGCCGAGGCCGGCGGTGTTGGCGACCGCTGCCTGCGAGAGTGCGCTCGGCAGGAAAGGCGCCAGGCAGAGCGCGCCGAGCACCATGTTGGAGGCGGCGATGGTCAGCGGATGGTGGCGGGCAAATAGCGGCTTCTGGACGATGGTGTTGACGGCCGAGCACAGCGCCGAACCCAGCACCAGCAGCGCGCCGGTGTTGAAGTGCAGGCCCTGCCCCTCGCCCATGGCGATGATGCCGATGCCGGCGAAGGAGATGGCTGTGCCTGCCCAGGCCATGGTAGAGAAGCGTTCGCCGAGCAGCGCCATGGCCATGATGGCGGTGAAGATCGGGCTGACATTGATGATGAAGCCGGCGGCACCCGCCGATACGGTCAGCTCGCCGAAATTGAGCATTGCCGTATAGAGCGCGACGAAGATGGCGCCACCGAAGGCGAAGCGCCACAATTCGCCGATCCCCGGCAAAGCCGGGCGCTTGACGGCAAGGAAGATCGCCGCCGGCACGGCGGCGATGGCAAAGCGCAGTGCGCCGAGTTCCAGCGGATCGAAGGCGGCGAGACCGGCGCGGATGGCCGGGAAAGCGGAGGCCCAACCGACCACCGTGAGCGCCACCGCGATGGCCGCGGTGCTATCAACGCGCTGTGTCGAATTCAACGTTCCGGTGTAAACGCTCATCTCGCTTTCCCTGTTCTTTAATGCCATAAAGCGAGAAAACGCCATTCCGGGACGGTTGACAAACGACCAAATCGAGGGCCACCTGTGAGTGTGTATCACAGCTCAGAACAGATGCTGCCGCTTGAGACCTTGCGCGCCTTCGACGCAGCGGCGCGCACGGGGAGTTTTTCTGCCGCCGCCGAAAAGCTCAACCTCACCCATGGCGCCGTCAGCCGGCAGATCGCCAAGCTCGAGGACTGGCTCGGTCTGAAAGTATTCGACCGCGGCGCGCGCGGGGTCTCACTCACCATCGAGGGAACCCGCTTGCATCTGCGCACCACCGAAGCCTTCGCGCTGATCGCTAGCAATTCGGACCGCTGGGTCGAGCAGCGCGGCACCGCGGTGGTGCGGCTGGCCTCGATACCCTCGGTCAGCGGCCTGTGGCTGATGCCGCGCATGGCCGCGCTTGAGAACAACCCCAGCAAGCTGCGCATCGTGCTCGACGTCGACAACCGCCAGGCCGACCTTGCCGACGAGGGCATCGATCTTTCGGTCCGCTGCGGGCGCGGCCGCATTCCGGGCCGCATCTCGGTGCAGCTTTTCGAGGAATATGTTTTCCCCGTCGCCTCGCCGGAACTCGCCAAGGAGATCGGCCGCGGCGACCCTGCCCGGCTGCTCAAATTTCCGCTGATCAACGATTCCGACGCTTCGGCCTGGCGCGCCTGGTTTGCAGCTCAGGACATGGACTACCGTCCGCGCCCGCAGGATCGCCGCTTCGAGGACTACAATCTGGTGCTCGATGCGGCGGCCCACGGGCTTGGCATCGCGCTGGCACGGCCGCCGATGACAGTGGATCAGTTGAAGTCGGGCCGCATCGTCGCAGCCGATGAACGCAGCGTGCTGAGCCCGATCTCCTACTGGCTCGACCGGCCGCTGGGACGACCCCGCGCCGCGGCGTCAGACCTCGCTCGCCGCATTGCAAGCCAGGCCGGCCTTTCTGCCGAAAAGATCGAGGATTTTATCGTAGCCGAAGGATAAGACATACATTTGCCGGCTTGATCGACCTGAAGCTCCCGGGAAACGTACGTGACCAAATCTGGTGTCACTTCGCTCCAAGCTTGACCTTGCCAGGATTTATGGCGATGACATCGTCATGAATTTCGGCACCACCCCATGATGAACCGTTTCGAAGGCCCCGGCGGCAAGGAAGCACGTATCCGCTATCTCGACGGCGACTTCCAGGTGACCAGTCCTGGCGCCTTCGTGCGCTGCGCCGTGACCGGCGAGAGCATTCCGCTGGACGAACTCAAATACTGGAGCGTCGCCAGGCAGGAACCCTATGTGAGCGCAACCGCTTCGCTGCGCCGCGAAATCGAGGCGCATCCGGAACTGCGCAGCCGCCGCTGATCAGCCCTTCAGCTTGCGCTGCCGCCAGGCATCCAGCGTCTCGCCGATGATGCGCTTGGGCACGTGCTCGGGTTCGAACACGGTGTCGATCTCCAGCACGTCGAGCTGCCCAAGGAAATCGGCTGAGGCGGCGTCATGGCGCAGCCGGGCGGCGTCCTTGGCGGTGGTGATGAGATCGAGACCCTCTCGCCGCGCCGTCGCCGCCAGTTCTGCAAGTTCGTCCGCGCCGTAGAAATGATGGTCTGGAAACGACCGGGTCAGCGCCACCTCGCCGCCGGCTTCACGGACCGTGTCGAAGAACTTGTCGGGATGGCCGATGCCGGCAAAAGCCAGAAACCGCTTGCCGGCCAGCCCCGCCTTGCGGCTCGGTTTTGTACGCGCTTCGAAGATAGGGCGGGCGGCCCGCGCGGCCTGGCGCACGACCGCATCGGCTCCGGTGCCCTCGCCCATCTTGAGGAGGCCGCTGGTGAAAACCAGCTGGTCGACGATGTTTGCCCGCAGCGGCCCGCCCGGGATGACACGGCCGTTGCCGACGCCGTAGCGCGCGTCGACGACGACCAGCGCATAGTCGATATGGATGCGCGCGCTCTGGAAGCCGTCATCCATGATCAGGAAGTCGCAGCCATGCTTCTCCAGCAAGAGCCTGGCGCCGGCTGCGCGGTTCGGCGTCACAGCGACCGGCGCGTGTTCGGCGAGCAGCAGCGGCTCGTCGCCGACATGCTTGGCGGCGTCGTGATGCGGATCGACGACATGCGGCTCTCCAAACGAGCCGCCATGGCCGCGCGACAGGAAACCGGGATTGAGCTGCATGCGCCTGGCCTGTCTTGCCAGCGCGATCGCCACCGGCGTCTTGCCGGTGCCGCCAACGGTGAAGTTGCCGACGCACAGCACCGGCGCCTCGACCTTCTCGCGCGCCGCCGAGCGCATGCGGCGGCCGGCAACGAGTGCATAGATCGCGGACAGCGGCGTCAGCGCCAGCGCCCGCCAATCGGGTTCCTCCCACCAGAAGGGTGGTGCTTCGCTGGCCACCCTAGCGGCCGTTGGCGCCCTGCAGGCGCGACTTGACGACCAGCGGCTGGATGTAGGGTTCGAGCGATCTCAGCGTGTGCGCCAGCGCGCCGCGCATCTCGTCGACGGTCGCCGCGCCCGCCGCCATCATCTCGTGACGCGCCGCCTCGTTGGTCAAAAGGAAGTTGACGGCGCCGGCAAGCATGTCGCGGTCGCGCACCAGCTTGGCGCCGCCGCTGTCGAGCAGGCGCTGATAGGCCTCGCGAAAATTCTGGACATTGCGGCCAGCGAGCACCGCCGTCTCGAGCATGGCCGGCTCCAACGGGTTCTGGCCGCCCTCCGAGGTTAGCGAACGGCCGACGAAGGCGATTTCGGTCAGCCTGAGATAGAGCCCCATCTCGCCAATCGTGTCGCCAAGCAGAATATCGGTGTCGGCGGTGATCTTGTCACCCTTGGAGCGGCGGACGAGCTTCAGGCCCATGCCGGAAATCTGCGCGGCAAGCCCTTCGGCGCGATCGGGATGGCGCGGAACGATGATCGTCAAAAGACCGCGGTGACGCCTGTGCAGCATCGCATGGACCTCGGCGGCCACCACCTCCTCGCCGTCATGGGTCGATATCGCCGCCCAGGTCGGGCGGGCGCCGATCTGGCGCCTCAATGCGGATAATACCTTTTCATCGGCCGGCGGCGGCGTGGTGTCGACCTTGAGATTACCGGATACCGTGACCGGCCGGGCGCCCAGCGAAAGAAAGCGCTCGCCGTCGACATCCGACTGGGCGACGACATGGGCGAGATTCTCAAACAGCGCCTCGGCGATGTTGGCGCGTTTCTTCCAGGATTTGAACGAGCGGTCCGACAGCCTGCCATTGACCAGCACCTGCGGCACACGACGCGCGCCAAGTTCCAGGATGGTCATCGGCCAGATCTCCGATTCGGCGATGATCGCCAGGTCCGGCTGCCAATGATCGAGGAAGCGGCTGACCGCCGGCTTGAGGTCGAGCGGCACATATTGATGGATGATACGGTCGCCGAGCCGCTCATCGGCTACCTGCGCCGAGGTAACCGTGCCCGTTGTCAGCACGATGTTGACGCCGTAGTCGAGAATGCTCTTGACCAGCGGTATGACGGCCAGCGTCTCGCCGACACTTGCCGCATGGATCCAGATCACCGGCCCGTCGGGCCGTTCCCGTCCGGCGATGCCGTAGCGCTCGCGCCGTCGGTTTCGGTCTTCCTTGCCCATGGAGGTACGCCAGGCGACGTAAGGTCCGATCAGCGGATAGGCGGCGGCCCCCGCAAAACGATATGCCGTAAGGAAGGCGCGCGCCCAGCGCTCGCTCATTTCGGACCATCCACGAGACGGTAGGCTTCGGCGGTCGCGGCATTGAGCGAGGCCGTGACCTCCTGGCGCTTGCGTTCCATTTCGGCCTCATCGGCATTGGCCGGAACGAAGACAGGCGCGCCGACGATGATCGAGGAGCGACCGAAAGGCAGGTTGATCGTGGTCTTGTCCCAGCTCTTCTCCAGCACCTTGCGGCGGCTGGTGGCGATGGCGGCGGGCAGGATCGGCCGGCCCGAAAGCCGCGCCAGGAGAACAATGCCGAGCCCCGCGTCGCGCGGCGTGCCGTGGGGGATATCAGCGATCATGGCGACGTTCTTGCCGGCAGTGAGCGACTTTTTCAGGGCAATGAGCGCCTTGGCGCCACCCTTGTCGAGATGCCTGGAGCTGTCGCGCCCGCCGGAGCCGCGCACCGCCTCGATGCCGAACTTCTCGATCATCAGCGCGTTGAGCTCGGCATCGGCGCTGCGCGACACCATGGCGACCAGGGGCCGCCCCTTGGGATAGTAGGCCGGGGTCAGGAGGTGCTGACCATGCCACAACGCAATGATGCCGGGTTCGAACTCGGCATAGGCGCCGCCCGATATCCGTGCCGACCCGTCGACCACACGGTTGGTCAGGCGGACCAGGCGGACGAACTGGGCAAGCAAGCCGACAATGATGTTCTTGACGAATCGCGACTGCGCCAAAGGCTCGCGAATCTTGCGCCAGAGCGTCTTGGGCGTGCCGCCGGGGTGCCTTTTGACCACGGGCCTGGTGGCGGACCCTTTCACTGCCTCATGCTCCATCGATGTCAACCGGCAGCCTTGCTGTCGGGGTCGAGCAGCCGGTGCAGGTGAACGACGAAATAGCGCATATGGGCGTTGTCGACGCTGGCTTGCGCCTTGGCTTTCCATGCCGTCCGCGCGGATTGATAGTCCGGGTAGATGCCGACGATGTCGAGCGCGTCGAGATCGCGGAATTCAGTTCCGCCCAGCTGCTTCAGCTCGCCGCCGAACACCAGGTGCAAAAGCTGCTTCTTTCCGTCTTCCGCGGTCATGTCGGTCCTTCACATATCGTGAGTTTGTGACAGCTCTAGACCAAAGCCGCCGACTTTGGAACCATTGATGTCCGTTCAGCCGTCAAGCCCGGCGATCACCCCGGCCAGCACGGCAAGGAGTTCGCCACTGCCGGCGACCAGCGCGTCGTGGCGGATTACCTCGCCGGCATAGCGCGGCGAACGGCCATGCCGGTCGAGCAAGGCGCCGCCGGCCTCGCTCAGGATAAGGTCCGCAGCGGCGATATCCCAGTCATGCGCGTTGGGCTTGATGAAGGTCGCGTCGAGCGTGCCGTCGGCGACCATCGCCAGCCGGTAGGCGAGCGAGGGAGTATGCGGCGCGCGCTGCAGCCGGCGCTGCCATTGCGCCGGCATGAGGTCGACCAGCTGCTTCAGCCCGCCGATCTCGACCGTCGCTGCGGGCGCGCGCACGGCAATGGACTTGCCGTTGCGGAACGCGCCCTGGCCTGGCAGCGCCCAGTAGGTCTCCTCCTTGGCCGGACATTCGAGCACACCGGCCAGCGTGCGGCCGTCCTCGACGACGGCGACGCTGACGCACCAGGAGCGGAGGCCCTCGAGGAAACCGCGCGTGCCGTCGATCGGGTCGACGACGAAGGTGCGGCGCGCGGCAAGCCTTATCGGATCGTCGGCCGTTTCCTCCGACAGCCAGCCATAGTCCGGCCGCGCCGCCAAAAGCGTGTCGCGCAGATAGGCATCGGCGGCATGGTCGGCCTCGCTCACCGGCGAGGTGCCGCCCTTCATCCAAACTTGCGGATTTTTGCCGAAATAACGCATGGCGATGGCGCCCGCCTCGCGGGCGGCGTCGCGCAGCAGCGGCAAATCCTCGCCGGCCCCGGCTGCCGTGATCGAATCAAGCTCCGGCAAGGGTCATTCCTTCGATCAGCAGCGTCGGCGCCGCGGTGCCGAAATTGCGGTCGAGATCGCTGGCGGGAACCATGTTGAGAAACATGGTCTTGAGGTTCGAGGCGATGGTCACTTCGGCGACGGGATAGGCGAGCTCGCCATTCTCGATCCAGAAGCCGGAGGCGCCGCGGCTGTACTCGCCGGTCACCATGTCGACGCCCTGGCCGAACACTTCGGTGACGTAGAAACCGGTCTT
>NZ_NWQG01000223.1:0-15311 GCF_002529485.1 Mesorhizobium sanjuanii | reverse complement strand
GTGACGTAGAAACCGGTCTTCAGTGACTTGATCAGCTCTTCCGGCGTCCGTTCACCGGGCTCGATGGCGAGGTTGGTCGATGACGGCGAGACGGAGGAGCCGCTGCGCGAGCCGCGCCCGTTGGTGACGAGGCCAAGTTCGCGCGCGGCGGAGGTCGAGAGGAACCAGTGGTTCAGAACGCCCTTGTCGACCATGAACAGCTTTTCGCCCTCGACGCCCTCGCCGTCGAACGGACGCGACGCCTGGCCACGGCGCCGCAGAGGCTCGTCGGTGACGGTGATCGCGGCGGCGGCGACCTGCTTGCCCATCATGTCGCGCAGGAACGAGGTCTTGCGCGCCACGGACGCGCCGTTGATGGCGCCGGCGAGATGGCCGGCAATGCCGCGCGCGACGCGCGGGTCGAACACCACGTCGACCGGCCCGGTCGCCGCCTTGCGCGCGCCGATGCGCCGCGCGGCGCGCTCGCCGGCCTTGCGGCCGATATCCTCAGGCGCATCGAGGTCGGAAAAGTGCTGGCGCGAGGAGAATTCATAGTCGCGCTCCATGCCGGTGCCCTCACCGGCAATGACGCTGGTCGAGCGCGAAAAGCGCGACGCGACATACTGGCCGACGAAGCCATGCGAGGTGGCCAATACCAGCCCACCCAGCCCGGCGCTGGCGCCGCTGCCGGCCGAATTGGTGACGCCCTTGACGGCAAGGGCCGCGGCTTCGGCGGCGAGCGCCGCCTCCTTCAACTGGTCGGCGGAGACTTCTGTCGCGTCGAACAGATCGAGATCGCGCGGCTCGTGGACCAGCAAGGCCGGATCGGCGAGGCCCTGATAGGGATCTTCCGGCGAGACCTTGGCCATCGCCACGGCGCGTTCGGCGAGCAGCTTCGGGTCCGATGCCGCCGTCGCCGAGACGCTCGCCACCCGCTTGCCGACGAAGACGCGCAGCGAGACATCCTCGCTCTCGGACGCCTCGGTGGCCTCGACCTTGCCAAGCCGCACCGACACGCCTGTCGAGCGGCCGCGCACGGCGACCGCGTCGGCGGCGTCGGCGCCGGCGCGCTTGGCGGCCTCGACCAGGGCGGCGACGCGATCGGTCAATTTCGCTGCGTCAAGCGTATTCGTCATACTGGTGATCCTGCTTTTTTCAGCCGGCTATTGGGCGGCCGTTGCAGCACCATCTATTGTCCCGATGCCGCTTCTGCAATGGGCGATGCGGCATGTGCGCCACTACGACCATCGACAGGCGGCCGGCTCCGCCCTTCGACGGTGAGGCGCAGGGCACACGTCAACACCGGGAATAAGCAGATGCATTGCGTTCCGCGGCCGCGCGCTGGATAGTTCGGCAATGTTGCAGGCCCTAGCGACCCACTGGCCCCAGATCCTCGCGATCATTTCAGGGGTGATGGCGACAGTCGGCATCGTCCATGCCGTCATGACGAAGGAAGACGTGCGCGCCGCCACCGGCTGGGTGGGCGTGATGCTGCTTTCGCCATTCCTTGGCGTAATCATCTATGCCATCGCCGGCATCAATCGAATGCGCCGCGCGACGATCAGCGCCATGCGGCCCTTGCCTGGCGAAGCCGCTTCGGCAAAGCACGACAGCGACACCGCCACGGTGGCATTGATCACGGCCCAATACGGCCAGCGGTTTGCCGGACTGAAAACGTTGGGCGACAGGGTGGCGCGGCGCCCTTTGACTTATGGAAACACGATCTCGGTGCTGCGGACGGGCGATGAGGCCTATGGGGCGATGTGCCGGGCGATCGACAATGCCGAGCGCAGTGTCCTTCTCGAGACCTACATCTTCGACAATGACGCCGCCGGGCGGCTTTTCGTCGAATCGCTTGGCCGTGCCGTCCGCCGCGGCGTGACCGTACGCGTGCTGATCGACGCGGTCGGCGTGCGCTACTCGGTGCCCAGCATCTTCAGGCAGCTCAAGGAGGCTGATATCACCGTCGATCTCTTCAACGGCAATATCGTCATGGGCCTGAGACTTCCCTATGCTAATTTGAGAACCCACAGGAAAATCCTGGTCATCGACGGCATGGTCGCGTTCACGGGAGGCATGAACATCCGCAAGGGCTTTTCAGCCGAGTTCGCAGGCCCCGACAGCTCCAGGGACACGCATTTCCAGGTCACCGGCCCGGTGGTGGCTGACCTTTTCTCGGTTGCGGCCGAGGACTGGCGCTTCGCCGGCAACGAGGCACTGAAAGGCGACATCTGGCAAATAGAAGACCTCTCGCCGCCGCCCGGCCAGCCTATGCTGGTGCGCGCCGTGGCAACGGGGCCGGATGCCAGCATCGAAACGAACCACAAATTGCTGATCGGGGCATTTTCGGTCGCCCGCAAATCGATCCGCATCATGTCGCCCTATTTCCTGCCGGACCGGGAACTGATCAGCGCGCTGACGACAGCCGGCCGGCGCGGTGTCGAAATCGATATCGTCGTGCCGGCCGTGAACAACCTTTTCCTCGTCGACCGCGCGATGACGGCCCAGTTTGACCAGGTGCTGAAGCACTATTGCCGCGTTTGGCGCCATGAGGGCTCGTTCGACCATTCGAAATTGATGTCGATCGATGGCGTGTGGGCCTATGTCGGATCGTCCAATCTCGATGCCCGGTCGCTGAGGCTGAATTTCGAGATCGACATGGAGGTTCTCGACCCCGGCTTTGCCTCGGAGGTCGAGGAGAGGATCGCCTCGGCGATCGCCTGCGCCGTGCCCGTAACGCTCGAAGCCCTGCGGGCACGACCATTCATCGTTCGTCTGTTCGACCGTGTGCTGTGGTTGGGATCGCCCTATCTCTAGATAGCTAAGGGAATAAGCAGCAGGCGCATGCATAAAAACGAACGCAGCCTTCCGGAGACCGTGCTCGTGTCGATCCGCGGCAGAAATGCGCGGAAGGCAAAATCCGAGCAGCGCAAGCGGGCTGACGACACCGAAATGGTGGTTGCCTCCTATAACGTCCACAAATGCATTGGCGTCGACCGGAAATTCGACCCCGAACGCACCGCTCGCGTCATCCGGGAAATCAGCCCGGATGTCATCGCGCTGCAGGAGGCCGACAACCGCTTCGGCGATCGTGCCGGGCTGCTCGACCTTGCCCGCCTCGAAATGGAAACGGGACTGGTGCCGGTGCCGATTGCCGGAAACGGCAAGGGACATGGCTGGCGCGGCAATGTGCTTCTGTTCAAGCGCGGCACGGTGCGCGACGTGCACCAGATCAAGCTGCCGGGGCTCGAGCCGCGCGGGGCACTCGTTGCCGAAATCGATCTCGACGACAAACCGACGCTACGCGTCATCGCGGCTCATCTCGGCCTGCTGCGCCGCTCGCGCTCCGAGCAGGCCCGTGTCGTGCTCGACATCATGAGCAGCGCCGACGAAAGGCCGACGCTGCTGCTCGGCGACCTGAACGAATGGCGGCTGGGAAACCGCTCCTCCCTGAACACGCTGCATACGACCTTTGGCCCGTTGCCGCCGGCGGTTCCCACCTTTCCATCGAGCCTTCCGCTCTTGGCGCTCGACCGGATCATGGCCAACCGGCACGGCATGATCTCGGCCGTCGAAGCGCACGACACCCCGCTGTCGCGGGTTGCCTCCGATCATCTGCCGCTCACGGCTTTCGTGCGCCTGTAAGGCTGCTGTGTGGCCATGGGCGTGGCCTCTCACAATCAAACCGGCACGTCGCCAAGCTCGCCCGGCGGACGGCCGCATGACTGACGCACCACCAGCCGGCACGGCAGTTTCCTGATGCCCGGCTCGGCGGGCTTGCCGCCGACGAGCGAAAGCAGAGCGAGCCCGGCCTCGCGGCCAAGGGCTGAAAGGTTCATGTCGACCGAGGACAGCGGCGGGCGCGTCGCCTCGGCCACGATCTGCCAATTGAGTTCCTTTTCGGTCAACACCAGACGCTCTCGGTCCCTTCAGATCAAGGCATCCTCCGAATTTGCAATCATGCTGCCTCCTCCACGTCTCCTTCTGCGGGATAGAGCGCCACCAGTGCATCGTGTAGATCCTTCATAGCGTCGTGGAGAGGCTCACCGCTAAGTGCGTCAATGTCAAAGCCTTGACAGAAGGCGATGTCGGCCGCGGACATGTAATTCTTGTGCACGAAATTGGCGGTAATCTCGTCGCCAAGCACCGTATACTCCCGCTCTTCCGGATCGGCGCTATCTCGCAGGAAGCGATGATAGAGTTCTCGGATCACCGGCTGCATGTGCGCTTCGATGTTGCGCACTTCTTTCATCATACTAGCGATTTCTTCATCGATAGCGGCCTGATCATTGAAGAACACCGTTCCGGTTGGATGAGCGATCTTATTGCGACGCCGGACGAACTTGGCGAACTCGCCAACCTGTTCATTATTGCAGCCGATTAGCTTAAGGAATCGGAAAATCTGGGACTCCTTCAGCCTATCGTAAAACTTGAATGGGCTTTCGCAGTCCAGCAAGCTTCCCTCTTCCTCAGACCGGAAACCTACCATGGCCATAGCAAACTGCCCGGGGCGAGCTAGCCTGATTTGCCAGATCGAAAAGCTGACGAAGCTCATATAGAGCAGGTGAAAAGCGAGGCTAGCAAACTCGTAGCGTTCCGCCTCGTAGTTCGTGCGGAGGGCCGACCACAGGAAGTCGAGGTAGGTCTGTTCGTTCAGATTCGCAAACGATTGCGGCAGATATTCGCCCAGTTCTAACGCCTCGTCCATCAGGCCGCCTCCGCCTCCGCATCTGCTTTGGCCTCACCCCGAACGCGGGCTATCGTGGCTTCGATCTTTCTCTCAAAGCGTGCGATGAGTTCTCGGTTGCCCTCGACGATGGCCTTTTCGGATGAAATTTCCTCTACAATTGCGCGCTGATGATCGATTTCAGGGAGGGGTATTTCGATTGTTCGGATTCGCTCCAACGCAAGTTTCGGTACGCCAACAGCATGGGTCAGTTTCTTGATCTGGGTTTGTGCGAAATCTGTAGCCAAGGCAGCTGCGAGAAAATGGGGGATAACCCGTTTTGCATCGACTACAATTTTCGCGGCATTTTCGGTCAAGTGAGCGCCATCAAGCGTATCAGGCACTGTTCCCGTCAAACCTATGGTTCCTGCAATCGAGATATAGACGTCGCGACTGGATATGACATATCGAGAGATTTCGTTGTGTATGTCCTTGGTGATGTACTTCAGCTCGTTCAAGCGAACCGACTGATCCAGTAGGTCGGAGACCCTGATGTAAGGGTAAGCAGTTTTCTGCTCCGCAAAAGATTCGCCTTTCGGCAACCGCTTCCCACCCTTAATCTCTCCAATTTCGCCAATCGTGACTAATGGCCAATGGTGATCGATAGGGATATTAGGTCGGTAGTTGTCGATGACAGCCCGAGCGCCGTCGATGACCCGCTGATAGCCATCGATCTCCGCTACGATTTCCCGCTGTACATCAAGCGGCGGGAGCGGGATTTCGATGCCTTTTAAGATAGGGATATTCAAACCACTTCTCTGGTTGTCACCAGTTAGGTTGCGGATTTGTTGGTACATCGACCGCAAAATCCAAAAGAGAAACTCTGGCAATAGCCGGTCTATCGTCTTCGGGAAGATAGCCACGAGCGATTGATTGCAGGTGGCGTTATCCATTCTCAACAGGGCAACGGTGGCGCGCGTCTTTCCTTGGCCATTGAGCGCGATCAAAACCGAGCTACGTTGGAGATACCGCGCATTCGAGTTTTCCATACCGGCAACGGTGATCCGCTTTTCACATTCGAAGATTTCCCGCCGATGAACGTCACCTGACACAAGCCAAGGGATTGTACCATTTGCATAGAACTCAGGCACCGTTGATGTCGGTGTGCCGCCAGTACGGAAGTCACATAGCTCTCCGAGACTCGCGACAGGCCATTTCGTCGGTGTAGCTCTATCGCTAGCCCGGTATCGCTCGCCAGTCAGGTTGTAGGCGCCGCCCGTGGCGACCTGTTCACGCGAGACCGTTATGCCTAGAGGCGAGTCTAGGTCCTGGCTATTTCCTCCCCGTGCCGACTCCAGCCAAGCTGAAAGCTCAGCCTTCACCTGCGACAGTTGCGTCCCCCTCTGTGCCTTACGCTGCGCTCCGAGGGCGAAGCCGTCATTCTCGATTCTGAAGAAGGCGATATGCTCGCTTGACTTCGCAACGGCGCGGTCGAGGATCAGGATCGATGTCTTGACGCCGGAATAGGGGTTAAATACGCCTGCCGGTAACGAGATGACGGCGGCGAGATGGTTCCGCACCAGCACGTCGCGAAGCTGCACGTACGCACTCTGGCTCTGGAAGATAATACCCTCAGGCACGATAACGGCTGCTCGTCCCTGCGGTGTCAGGTGCTCGGCGATATAGTCGACGAACAGGACTTCGCTCCGCTTCGACTGGACCTGAAATCGCGTGTGAGGCCTGATCCCGCCTTTCGGTGACATAAAGGGCGGATTCGCGAAGATAATATCGGCCATCTCGGTCCATTTCTCTTCACTGGTCAGCGTGTCATATTCCTCCACCTTCGGGTCCGCAAAACCATGCAGATAAAGGTTTACAAGGCTGAGCCGCACCATGTCGGGAGAAATGTCATAGCCCTTGATGTTGCGCGCCAAGCGGTCGCGATCTTCCGCCGTCAATAGGTCACCCGGGAACCGCATGGGGCTTTCAAGCGCCAGTTCAGCAGCGTCGGTTTCTTCGCCCTTACCATTGCCGTTCACGACATGGGTCGAATTCGCTTTCAGGATGTGTTTGTAAGCTGAAATCAAGAAGCCAGCGGTGCCGCAGGCGGGATCGAGGACGACCTCATTCTTCTTCGGGTCGATGATCTCGACCATAAAGTCAATGATGTGGCGCGGCGTTCTGAACTGACCGGCGTCCCCCTGGCTGCCGAGTACGGACAGCAGGTATTCGAAGGCATCGCCGAGCCGCTCGCTATGATCATAGGTGAAGCTGTTGATCTCGCGCAAAAAGCTGCGAAGTGTTTCCGGATCACGATAAGGCAGATAGGCGTTGCGGAAGATCGAGCGGAAGAGCGGCGGCAGGCTTTCGTTCTCGACCATCTTTGTGAGTGCTTCGGAATAGGTGTTAAGCATGTCCTGTCCGGACACGCCGGGCGCTACCAGCTTAGACCACCGGTAGCGTTCGAACTCGCCGCTGAAGAAACGTCGTGCACCTCCGAGTTCCTCTGACTCAAGGTCCATGTCGTCCATGAACTTGTAAATGAGCGCCACAGTGATCTGTTCGACCTGGCTCTTTGGGTCGGGCACCTTGCCAACCAGAATGTCGCGGCACGTATTGATACGGCGCTTAGTTTCACTATCGAGCATTGGGGACTTTCATCAGAGGAATGGGTTCAGGGACACATAGTCCTTGATGTATTCTGGGATGCGCTTACGCCACTTTTCAGGCACCTCCCGCAGGTCCCGAGTTGTGAAGGTTGGGTTTACATTGAGATCGCCGAAATGGCCGGCGTCGATCAAAGTGCGCACCTTGGCATCGCGGATGTAGGCCTCAAAGAAATACCGCATCTGAGCGACACGACCGGCTTCCTCGGGCTTCTGGTCGAGCAGGAACTTCTGGAACTCGTCCTCGATCAATTCCGCCTTGCTCTTGAATTTCGGAATGAAACCGAAGGCCTTTTCAATAAGTTCGCGGATCGTAATCCGCCGGTCTACACCCGCCGCTTGACGCAACCGTTCGAGGTTGAAGTATTCGTCGGGCTTCTCGAACAGCTCTTCAATGACGCGACGGCTGGCAGCTTCCCAGTTCTGGTGTTCGACCAATTCCCTGAGCCGGCTATCGGAGCGGGCAACTTGCTCGAATTTCTGGAACAGCTCGCGATCGACGCGCATGCCCTCGGGGCCAATCTGCTGCTCGACTTGGTAGACGACCTGGTCGGGTTCCAAAAATTCATAGGCGCTGAGCGTTCCGATCGTGCGGAGGACTTCACCCCCGGTCGACATGGGAAGCACTGCCAGTTTCGGCAGAGTTAGCTCCTCATCGTATTGAAATTCTTCCTCGAAGTATTCACAGTTGGCGAAGAAATCGAACAGGCGGAACTCGGTTTTTTTGACCGCGCCGACTTCGGCCTTCCGTGTAGGATCGAACAGTTCTTCGGCGAAGTTGTGCCTTCTGGTGCCCCGCCCCTTCATCTGAACAAAATCTGACGGTGAAAAGACAGGACGCATCAACGCAAGGTTCAAAATGTCAGGGCAATCATAGCCTGTGGTCATCATTCCGACAGTCACACAGATGCGCGCCTTGCTCGTTCGGTAATCTTGGACGAACTCGCTATAGCCGCCCAGATTATTGTTGGCGAAGTTGACCGTCATCTTTTGGGCGTCAGCCACGTGGCTGGTGACCTGCACGGCAAAATCCGACTTGTATCGACCTGGCCAGAGCTGATCAGCCATCTCGTTCAATATCTGGGTGACCTTTGCCGCATGGTTTTGGCTGACGGCAAAGGCAATCGTTTTTCCGAACTCACCGGAAATCGGGTCGCGAAGACCGTGCTTAAGCAAGGTCTGGCAGAATGCCCGATTGGTTGCCTCAGCGAAGAATCGCTTTTCAAAGTCACGGCCCGCAAAAGCCTCCTGGGTCTCGTCACCGTTCTCATCCACCGTTTCGGTGATAAAGCCTTGGTCGGAAAGCAACAGCGTTGTGACGCCGGTCCGCGCGTCAACCACATAGGGGTTAATCAGGAAACCGTCGCGTACACCGTCAACGAGGGAGTAGCGGAATGTAGGCTCTCCCGAATCGCAGCCGAAGGTGCGATAGGTATCGAGCATCATGCGTCGCTCTGCTTCACGAGGATCGCGCGCTGATGTTCGGCTTTTTGACTGTTTCAGATAGTCCTTAGGCGTGGCGGTGAGCCCAAGCTTGTAGCCAACGAAATACTCGAAGACTGCGCGGGCGTTGCCCCCAATGGAGCGATGCGCTTCGTCCGATATGACAAGGTCGAAGTCCGTCGGCGCGAAGAAGCGTCGGTATTTGCCGTTGAACAGAAGCGATTGCACCGTCGTCACAACAATGTCGGCCTTGCGCCAATCGTCACGCTGTTCCTTGTAGATCACTGAGGTGAAGTCATTCTTCAGCAGCGCCTTGAACGCCTTGTCGGCCTGGATCTCCAATTCCAGCCGATCCACAAGGAAAAGCGCTCGCTTCGCGTTTTGCGTCTTCAGGAACAGTTTGATAACGGCAGCCGAAGTGAGGGTCTTGCCGGTCCCAGTTGCCATTTCGAACAGAAATCGCGTAGCGCCTCTGCCCACTTCCTCTTGTACCCGCTCGATAGCGCGCCTTTGATATTTCCTCAGGAAGCGCAGCTTGCTCCTTTCGACGAAGGCGGGTCGCTCCGCTTCATTTTTCCAAGCAGCCTCATTGGCGTAACCCGGCATTTGCGTAAGAGCGATGAAATCTAGGCCGATCGGCTCGGCCACAAGCCTGTTTGCATCCGGTTCGAATAAATAATGATTCTTGATCTCGTCCGGGCCGGGGAATTTGGAAACGATGGAGGGATTCCCTTGCTGCAAATCCCAGAGGTAATGAATGTTGCCGTTGCTCAGGATCACGAAGCGAGCGTTCTGCGAACGCGCGTATTTCCGTGCTTGCTCTTTGGCGGAGAGCGGATTTTTCTCCTCTGATTTAGCTTCCAAAACGACTAGCGGTTTACCGTCTCTGTCTAGCAAGAGGAAATCTATGAAGCCGTTTTTCGCCTTCTCAAAATCCTCTCCGAGAGCTTCGACGTCGCCCTTTTTGATTTTAATGTTTGGCTCAAGAACGATATTCGCTTGGCCATTCTGATCGTCGAAGAAGCGCCACCCGGCCTCATCCAAAAGCCGGTTGATCTTGATTCTTGCAGTAGCTTCCTTGCTCGCCAACTCGCCCCCTACGACCCAGCCCCCGAGTCGGCGTCTTTTGTTGCACACAGGTCGAGATATTTCCACGCCCTGATTGCCGTTGTGATCCCGAAGCTGCCCTCCACTCAATTAATTGAAGCCGAGGTCGACGCTTGCCTTTGACATCGACCCAAAATCAACAAAGCGCTGCGCTATTTTCCACCTCGCATGTCGCATCAGCCCCGCGCCATCCGTCCTCCGCCAAAAGGAGAACCCCATGCGAAAACTGATCGTCACCGAGTTCATCAGCGTCGATGGCATCGCCGAGGTCGAGAAGCTGCCTGGCGTGACCTGGAACGATGAAATGCAAAGGTTCAAGGAGGACGAGCTTGCCGAGAGCAGCGCCATGCTTCTGGGGCGCACGACGTATGAGATCTTTGCCGGCTCCTGGCCCAGCGAAACCGGAGACTTCGCCGAGCGGTTCAACGCGCTGCCGAAATATGTCGCGTCGTCCAGTTTGAAGACGCTCGACTGGAAACCGGCCGAGCTGCTGACGGGCGCCTTGCCGGATGCGGTCAGGACGCTGAAGCAAGGCAGCGGTGGCAACATCTATGTGCATGGCAGCCTCAGCGTCGCGCAGGAATTGCTGCGGCATGGGCTGGTCGACCGTGTTCGGCTGCTGACTTATCCCGGCGCTGTTGGGCTGGGGAAGAGGCTGTTCCCGGTAGGCGAGAAGGTGGCGCTGGGGTTGGTTTCGGCCGTGCCGTTCAGCAATGGCGTGGTGGCGCTGGAGTATGCTGCGGGGAAGGCGTGAGGCGTGCGCGCCCGATGACGGCCAATCTCCCCCCTCGTGGGGGAGATTAGCAGCTTCGCTCACCCAGCCCTCTTCCCCCGCCTGCCCTTCACCATCGCACCCGCCTTCGCCTCCGTCACCAGTTCAATCTCCCGCTTCAGCTCGTCCTTGATATCGGCCGTTTCGCTCATCAGGGCGTCGATCTTCATGAAGTCGAGCACGCGGTATTTCGATACGGCCGGGCGCAGCAGAATGTCGGGGCGGCACTGTTTGAGCTTGTTGGCGATGATCGACTGCATCATCAGTTGCGTGGCGCCGAACATTAGGTCGACGGAGGTCGGGTGCTTGCGCTCGGCCTCGGTCGGTCCGCCGACGACGTCGACGGCGATGATGATGTCGGCGTCCTTTTCGATGAGGTCGAACGGCACGGGGTTGTAGATGCCGCCGTCGATCAGCAGGCGGCCGTCGCGCGTCACCGGGCGGAACACGGCGGGAATGGCGGCCGAGGCGGCAAGCGCGGAAGGCAGATCGCCGTCGCTGATGACTTTCAATTTGTGGCCGAAGTAGTCGGTCGCCGTCACCTTCAGCGGGATCTTCAGTTCGGCGAAGGTCTCGGGGATCTGTTCGGGCAGGAATGCCTTGAGGATGCGCTCGACATTGAACTGGCTGACGCGCAGGCCGCCCTGCAAAGCCTCGGCGAAGGTGCCGGGCCGCGCCCGCCACATGCGGGTGGCGACCTCGACGCGGCGGCTCAGGATCGCGCGCGTATAGTCGTGCATCTCCTTGCCGGTCATGCCCGCGGCCATGCAGGCGCCCATGATGGCGCCGATCGAGGAGCCCGATATCGCCACCGGCCGGATGCCGAGCTCGTCCAGCGCCTCGATGACATGGATATGCGCCAGCCCGCGCGCCCCGCCGCCGCCAAAAGCGATGCCGAAGGTGGGGCCGGTGCTAGCGGGCATGGGCGAGGCTCCAGATGGCAGAGCTTGACGAAAATGCCCCCTCACCCGGATTGCCAACCGAATTGCCAAGAGCAATTCGGGGCAATCCGACCTCTCCCCGAGGGGAGAGGAAGTCGCGGCGCCGACGCCAGCCTCTTCTCCCCCACGGGGAGAAGGTGGCCGCGAAGCGGCCGGATGAGAGGGCCTCTTGTGGGGAGGAGGCAGGGGTCCGCCGCAACAAAGGATGGCTCATCCCTTGCTCCCCAGCTTCGGCCCCACCACCATGATCGACGGCTCGGGCGACAGCAGCTTCTTTGCCACCGCCTTGACCTGATCCAGGCTCACGCCGTTGATGAGCGCGGCGCGGCGCTGGATGTAGTCGATGCCGAGCTTGTCGAGCTGCAGTTCCAGCAGCGTCGCGGCAATGGAGCCCGAGGAATCCAGATTGCTGATGGCATAGGCGCCGACCATGTATTTCTTGGTCGCCTCGAGCTCGGCCTCGGTCGGGCCCTCATCGGCCATCTCCTTGACCACCTTGCGCACCAGCGCCAGCGTCTCGGCCGCCCGGTCGGAGCGCGTCGCGGTGGTGACGACCAAAGCGTTGGCATGCTGGTGGTCGACCAGGCCGGAGCTGGCGCCGTAGGCCAGGCCGCGCTTTTCGCGCACTTCCTGGTAGAGGCGCGAGGTGAAGGCCGAGCCGCCGAGGATCTCGTTCATCAGCGCGGCGGCGAAGAAATCCGGCGCCTGGCGGTCGACGCCGGGGTAAGCGAGCTGCAGCGAGGTCTGCGGCAAATCGTAGTCGACCTCGACATGCTCGCCCAGCTTGGGAGCGATATCGGCGACGGGGGCGAGCGTCTGCTTTTGCGGCAAGTCGCCGAAGACGGCGTCGAGCTTCTGCTTCAACGTCTCGGCGTCGATGGCGCCGACCACCGCCACATGCAGGCCGCTACGGGCGAAATTCGCCTTGTGGAAGGCGGCGAGATCGGAAGGCGTGATGGTGGCGATGCTTTGCCTGGTGCCCTCGTCGGGCCTGGAATAGGGATGCGTGCCGTAGATCGCGCGCAGCCATTTGGTCTGGGCGATCGTGTTGGGGTCGCGCTCATTGGCGATGATGCCGGACAGGACCTGGGCGCGGATGCGGTCGATCGGCGCCTGGTCGAAACGCGGGTGGTTGACCGCCATGCCGAGCAGGTCGAACGCGCCGTCGCGCTCTTCGGCCAGCATGCGCATCGAGCCATAGGTGCCGTCGCGCCGCGCATCGAAGCTCATCTCGGCGCCGACCTCGTCCAGTTTCGCCTGGAAGGCCTCGCTGTCGAGATCGCCGGCGCCCTCGTCGAACAGGCCGCTCATCAGATTGGCCAGTCCCTCCTTGCCCGCGGGATCCTGCGTCGAGCCGCCGTCGAAAGCAAAGCGGATGGCGACGATCGGCACGGAATAGTCCTCGACCAGCCAGGCGGTGATGCCCTTCGGCGAAGTCACCTGCTGGATGTTCATCGCCGCGCGGGCGGTGAGCGGGGGCAGGATGAGGAAGAGGATGGCGAGGAGGAGGACTGCGAGGGCGACGCGCCACTGGCCAAGGTCGGCGCTCCCCCTCACCCAGCCTCCGCTTCGCTCGGCTGACCTCTCCCCGTGGGGGAGAGGAGCCTGCCAGCGCCGGCGCAAGCCTCTTCTCCCCCAGGGGGAGAAGGTGGCCGCGAAGCGGCCGGATGAGGGGGTTTCGCGAACGGGCGTGGGGTTGAGAGCCGTCATCATCAATTCCCCGCCTGTGTCTGCGGCAGCAGATAACCTGTCGTCGAATGGTCGAGCTTGAGATAGCGCGCGGCGACCGCCTTGACCTCGTCGGCGGTGACCTTGCGGATCCTGTCCGGCCATTCCTGGACATCCCTGACATTGCCGCCGGTGGCCAGCGTCGCGCCATACATGTTGGCCATGGCGTCCTGCTTGTCGCGGGCGAAGATCATAGACCTGACATAGCGGTCCTTGGCCTTCTCCAGCTCGTCATTGCTGACGCCGCCGCTGGCGATGCGGGCGATCTCGGCGTCGACCGCGGCCTCGACATCGCTCAGCCTGGCGTCGCCGCGCGGCGCGCCATAGACGGTGAAATTGGTGGCGTCGAGCATGGTGCCCTGGAAATAGGCGCCGGCGGTGGCGGCGATGCCTTGTTTGACGACAAGCTGCTGGTAGAGCCGGCTGCGATTGCCGCCGCCGAGGATCTCGGCCAGCAGATCCAGCGCCTCCGCCTCGCCGGGCTTCGCCGTGTGATAGGACGGCACCACCCATTGCGTGGTAAAGGCCGGCACGGAAACGCGCGCGTCGGTCAGTGTCACCGTGCGCTTCGTGTTCTGCTCCGGCTCGACCGGACGGATGCGCGGCGGCAGGTCCGGGCCGCGCGCGACCTTGCCATAGGTCTTTTCGGCCAGCGCCTTGACCGTTTCCGGCGTCACGTCGCCGGCAACGATCAGCACCGCGTTGTTGGGCGTGTAGTATTTGTCGTAGAAGGCCTTGGCGTCGGTGCGGTTCAGCTGCTCCATCTCCTGCATCCAGCCGATCACCGGAATGCGGTAGGGCTGGTTCTGCCAGAGGGTGGCGTCGACCTCCTCCTCCAGCACCGCTTGCGGGTTGCTGTCGATGCGCGAGCGGCGCTCCTCCAGGATCACGTCGCGCTCGGTCTTGATGACGTCGTCGGTGAGGATGAGGTTGCGCATGCGGTCGGCTTCGAAGCTCATCATCTCACCGAGCGCCGACGGCGCCACCGTCTCGTGGAAGGCGGTGTAGTCATAGGAGGTGAAGGCGTTGTTGGAGCCGCCGATGGCGGAGACGGCGCGGTCGAACTCGCCTGCGGCATGGTTGGTCGTCGCCTTGAACATCAGATGCTCGAAGAAATGCGCGATGCCCGATTTGCCCGGCGGCTCGTCGGCGCTGCCGACCTTGTACCACACCATATGGGTGACGATCGGGGCGCGGTGATCGGGGATGACCACCACCTCCATGCCATTGTCGAGCAGGAAATTCGTCACCGTGCCATCGTCGGCGGCAAGTGCGGGCGTCGTCGCCAGGGCCAGCGTCAGCAGCATTGCGCGCAGCCATGCAGAAGGTTTCATCGATGGCTCCGGTTGTCGTGGCGAGACGATAGGCAGGGTCTTGGGGACAAGCAAAGTGAATTGTTCGTCATCCGGCAGGTAACCGCCGCGTTGCGGCGGGATTGAGACGATGGCGGGACAGAGGGGGGCGCGAAGGAACTCGGACTAGCGGGATTCGACACCGCCTCACCCAACCTCCATGAACCGGATCACCGTCTCGCCGTAGTTTCGCTCATCGACCACCGAGAATCCCGGCCCGACCTCAAACGATGCTGCCGCCGCCTCCTCGACCACGCAGAGCGCGCCCGGCAAAAGCCAGCCGCCGGCCCTGGCCGAGCGCAGCGCGCGCTCGCCGAGCCCTTTGCCATAGGGCGGATCGGCGAAGACCAGACCAAAAGCCGAAAGCGTGCCGGCCTCGCCCAGCGCCGTGGCGTCACGGCGGAATATTTTCGTACGTCCCGTCAGCCCGAAAGCCTCGACATTGGTGCGGATCAGGCCGCGTCCTTCGGCAGACTCCTCGATGAAGACGCCATAGGCGGCGCCGCGCGACAGTGCTTCGAGGCCAAGCGCGCCGGTGCCGGCGAACAGGTCGAGCACCCGCGCGCCTTCAAGATTTTGGGGAAAGCGATGCGCCAGCACATTGAACACCGCCTCGCGGGTGCGGTCGGTGGTCGGGCGGATGGCATGGTCGCGCGG
>NZ_NWQG01000222.1:0-22561 GCF_002529485.1 Mesorhizobium sanjuanii | reverse complement strand
GATCCCACGACCTTTCAGTGCCGCCGTGATTTCGTCCAGAATGACCGGATCGTCGATCGTCGCCGGCATCGCCCATTGTTCCTTGTCGGCGATCTTCTGCATGGTGCCGCGCAGGATCTTGCCGGAACGCGTCTTGGGCAGGCGCTTGATCGTCACCACCGTCTTCAAGGCGGCGACCGGACCGATCCGCTCACGCACCAGGGCGACCACTTCGCTCTCGATGGCGCCGGTGTCGCGCGCGACGCCCGCATTCAACACGACGAAGCCGAGCGGAACTTGGCCCTTCATCTGGTCGGCGATGCCGATGACGGCGCATTCGGCAACGTCGGGATGCGCTGAAAGAACCTCCTCCATCGCGCCCGTCGACAGCCGGTGGCCGGCGACATTGATGATGTCGTCCGTGCGGGCCATGACGAAGAGATAGCCATCGTCGTCCATCATGCCGGCATCGGCCGTCTTGTAGAAGCCGGGAAACTCGTCGAGATAGGCTTGCCGGAACCGGTCGTCGGCGTTCCACAGCGTCGGCAGGCAGCCCGCCGGCAGCGGCAGCTTCACCACCACATTGCCCAGCGTGCCATGCGGCACTTCATGGCCCGCATCGTCGAGCACCCGAATGTCGAAGCCCGGCATCGGCACGCCGGGCGAGCCGTATTTCACCGGCAGCAGGCCCAGCCCCGCCGGGTTTATCGTCATCGGCGAGCCGGTCTCGGTCTGCCACCAATGGTCGATGACCGGCACGTCCAGTTTCTGCTCCGCCCATTTGATGGTTTCCGGGTCGGCGCGCTCGCCGGCGAGGAACAGCGTGCGGAATTTCGACAGGTCGTATTTCGGAATGAATTCGCCCTTGGGATCCTGGCCCTTGATGGCGCGGAAAGCGGTCGGCGCGGTGAACAGCGCGACGACGTCATGCTCCGCTATCACCCGCCAGTAGGTGCCGGCGTCGGGCGTGCCGACCGGCTTGCCCTCGAACAGCACAGTGGTGCAGCCATGCAGCAGCGGCGCGTAGACGATATAGGAATGGCCGACCACCCAGCCGACATCGGAGGCCGCCCAGAACACCTCGCCCGGTTTGACGCCGAACTCGTTCTCCATCGTCCATTTCAAGGCGACCATGTGGCCGCCATTGTCGCGCACGATGCCTTTCGGTTGGCCGGTCGTGCCCGAGGTGTAGATGATGTAGAGCGGGTCGGTGGCGAGCACCGGAACGCAGTCGACATTGGCGCCCGCGGCCCGTTCGCGGGCGACGGCATCGGCATAGTCGATATCGTAGTGCTCCCTCATCTCGCACCGCAACTGCTCGCGCTGCAGGATGAGGCAGGCTTCGGGCTTGTGCCTCGACATCTCGATCGCTTTGTCCAGCAGCGGCTTGTAGGCAACGATGCGGCCGGGTTCCAGCCCGCAGGAGGCCGAAATGATCAGCTTCGGCCTGGCGTCGTCGATGCGGGTGGCGAGCTCGTGCGAGGCAAAGCCGCCGAAGACCACCGAATGCACCGCGCCAATGCGGGCGCAGGCAAGCATGGCAATCGCTGCTTCCGCCACCATCGGCATATAGATGATGACGCGGTCGCCTTTTTGGATGCCGCGGTTCTTCAGCACCGAGGTCAGCGCCACCACCTCGCGCTTCAGTTCGGCATAGGTGTATTTTCTCACTGTGCCGGTGATGGCGCTGTCGTGGATCAGCGCGATCTGGTCGGCGCGGCCGCCGGCGACATGGCGGTCGACGGCGTTGAAGCAGGTGTTGCAGGAGGCGCCGCTGAACCAGCGGCCATAGACGCCGGCCTCGGCATCGAACACGCTGTCGAAGGGCGTGAACCAGTCGATGGCCTTGGCCGCTTCGGCCCAAAACCCTACAGGGTCGCGTTTCCAGCCGTCATAGACCTCGTGATAGCGTGATGCCATCCAGCTTCCTCCCCAGGAACGATTTGCCGGGGATAGCCTATGCGGTTTTTCGCAACGATGTGCAATTTCGTCTTTCGGCGACCTCGCCTAAGGGCAGGACGGCGAGTTGGCCCTGCACGAGGACCAGATCGTGCCCGATTCTAAAACGGCAAAGCCGCGAGCATGAGCCCAACTCCGCCGGCGATCAATATGGCTGCCGCCAGCGCCTTGCGATGACGTTCGAAGCTCGTCGGCGCTCGATCCCAATTGTAACGCATGTGCCAACTCCCCCGATGCCCACCGGTTACTTTACCCCGGGTAAGAAACGCAACACCGTGCCTAGAATCCGCCTGTCGGCTTGACAATGCTAAAGCGCGGCTTGTCGTGAGGCTGTCACCGACTATTTCTGGGGGAGTCACATCGGCGCAACTATCGGAACCTGATGCGATTGCCCTCCTGGACTATCGCCGTACAATGGACAGCGTGGCGTTGTCGCGCTATTGGCTCTGCCGCAATCCTGCATGGTCTGGAGCGGGCCCATGGTCGAAATTGCTTCTGAAATGGTTCTGCGGCTGGCGGACGATGCCTCGGTCCAGCATGTCGGCGATGGCGCAGTCGTGCTTTTGGCGCGCAGTGGCCAGCTCTACACTTGCAACGACACCACCGAGGCCTTTCTCGACAAGGTCGATGGCGCGCGCAGCCTCGACCAGATCGTCGGCCTGCTTTCCCAGGAGTTCGAGGTCGACAAGGATACGCTCGATCAGGACATGGCGGCGCTGGCCGAGGAACTCGTTGCGGAAGGTATTCTCGCCGCGCCGGCTGCGTGATGGCTGACGGACCTTTTCTGCGCGCGCTGTTTCGGGCCCACCTGTGGGCAAGCGCACGGCTGATGCCGGTGCTGATCGGCCAGCGCGATTTCGAAGCCGTGCTGAAATGGGCGCCGCTCCAGTCATCGACCCCCTATCGTGGCCTGCCGTCGTCCTACATCGTGGCGGCGGTCAACCGCACGGTCAGACATCCCTGGCTGATGCGCGATCGCAGATGCCTCAGGGAAGGCCTGCTCGCGCATCGCTTCCTCCGGCTTGCCGGTTTCGATCCCGATCTGCGCTTCGGCGTCGATCCCAAGTCGATGCAGGCGCCGAGCCTGGCGGCGCATTGCTGGGTCTGCCTCGATGGCAGGCCGGTGGTCAGCGACAGCCTTCCGGGCATGGTCGAAATCTATCGTCACCACGCCGAGGCCGGAAAGGCGCGCGCCGCTTGACCGGACCTTTGGCTCAGGGTCGCTATGCCCTCAACGGGCAGATCGTCGGCATATCGGCCGCAAGCCCGGACCTTTGGCGGGATTTCGACAGGATGCTCGCCAGCCTGCGCACGACGGCATCGGTCGAGCCGGACTTTTTGATCCGCATCGCCGAAACGGACTCCTTGGCCGAAGGGCCAGACGGTTTGCTCGCCTTCGATGGCGAGGTGCCGGAGGACGGCCGCTGCAGGATGATCGATAATGGCGGCCTCA
Organism: Mesorhizobium sanjuanii; assembly: GCF_002529485.1. Lineage (NCBI taxonomy): Bacteria > Pseudomonadati > Pseudomonadota > Alphaproteobacteria > Hyphomicrobiales > Phyllobacteriaceae > Mesorhizobium > Mesorhizobium sanjuanii. Next base: position 19,170 of record NZ_NWQG01000222.1, on the reverse strand, counting down.
TTCACCTGATTTTCCCCGGCCGCCAGACGGTGGCCATCCATGCCGGCGAAGGCTGGGCCGAAATCCGCGTCCGCCCTGATACCAGGATCACCTGGACCGCCTGGATGCTGCTCCTCGACGCCGCACTCGATGCCGGTGGCCAGCACATGCTGCACACCGCAGGCCTGACCTTGCCGGGCAGCAATGCTGTCGTCCTGATCCATGCACCGAGCGGCACCGGCAAGACCACGACATCGCTGGCGCTGGCTTCGCAAGGCTTCGGCCTCTGCTCGGACGACGCCATGATCCTGAACGTTGTGTCTGGGAAGGCCACCGCCTGGGGCCTGCCGCGTGCCGTGAAGATTCATCGCAAGACCGCCGAGATGATTCCGCTCGTCGCGCCATGCCTCGGCTCTTCATGGGACCGCAATGGCGAGCAGGCGGTTGCGCTTGAACGGTTGAAGGAAGTAATGCGCGTCGAAAACTCTGACATCAGACCGGTGGCGGCACTTCTCCACCTCGCGCGGTCGGCCGATGGCCAGAGCAGGCTCCTGGCCATGGCCAGAACCGATGCTATGGCCGCCCTTGCCGCGGACAATGTCAGAACCGGCATGACCGGCCTGCTGCCATTGCAAAAGCACCGGCTGGCGACGATCGCCAGGCTGGTCTCGACCGTCCCGACCTTTACGCTGGACGTGGGAACGAGCCCGGCCGATGCCGCGCCGATGATCCGCTCCGCCTTGGCGCAGGCTTGAAAGGCAATACAGGCTGGTCGTCTTTTCAGGCGAAGTTCGGCTTTGCCCGGGCAAGCCGCTGGATCCAGCGGAAGGCGTCGCGGCTGAGACGCGAGCCTATTCTGTTCCTGGAATTGACGTTCAGCAGCGTGTTCCTGGTGATCAGCCGCCTGGCCAGCCGGATGCCGAGATCAGGCTTGATCCGTCCCGCCAGTTCAAGGGCGTGGGCATCGTCGAACAGCCGGCCGGTCACGTTGAGCACCGTTGCCAGCTCGAGCTCGATGCCGGTCATGCGCGCCGCCTCGAGCAGACGCTCTTCCGATTCCGCTGATTGGAGCGCGCGCACGCCCTGGAGCACGTCGACGCAAAGCTGCAACCGGTGGAATTTGTGCCCGCCGCAGGCGTGGACGATGGCGATGGTGAGAAGCGCTGCCGGCGTGTCGGTTGCCTCGCCGTCGATCGCGCGCAATTCCGCGAAGCCGAGCGACAGTCGTCGCCGCATGCCGGTGTCGTGCACCAGATTGCCATGCAGTTCGATCAGCAGGCTCGAATTCTCCTGTTCGAGCCATTTGAACTCCTGCAGTTCGCGCGACCGCGCTACATCGCCGGCAAGCTGGAAACCGCATTCCGCGATAACCTGATTCGCATGGGGCAGATTGGCCGGCTCGACCAATATGTCGATGTCGGTAAACGGCCTGTCGGTGACATGCCGGTAGAGCTTCCGGGCAAAGACCGGACCCTTGACGATCCGCGCCGGCACACCGTCCGCGGCGAGCGCCTTCATGATACGATCGCCGTGATATTGCAGCAGCATCGACTGGCCGGTGACGATCGGCGCCTTCTGGCGCAAGCCGGACAATTGCTCCTGCAACGCCGCATCTTGAGGCAGACGCCTGTCGCCACGCTCCGGCAGCTTGCGCAGCATGATCGGCAGCACGCCATGGAACTCGGCATTGGCGAGCAGGGCCGACAGGGTTTTCGCCGCGGGATCGCCGGCCGTCGGCGCCTCGGGATCCGCATAGTTCAGCAGCAGTTTTTCATCGGCGGGCGTCAGCGGTGGCAGCATCGATTCGGGCAGCGTTGCAATTGGCGACGATATCCCTGACATGGTCGCAGAAAAGCATCGGCGAAGCTACATGCCCCAGCGCAATGCCGCCGTATGCACCGGCGCGTCCCACAATGCGGTCGTCTCGTCGTCCAGCATGGTCAGTGTGATCGAGCAGCCGGCCATGTCGAGCGACGTCACATAGGATCCGACCAGCGAGCGGGTCACCGTCACGCCGTGCTTCTCGAAAATTGTCCGGGCGCTGTTATACATCAGATAGAGCTCCATCAGCGGCGTGCCGCCGAAGCCGTTGACGAAGAGCAGCGCCGGGCCCTTTGCCCGGTCGCCAAGATCGCCCAGGATCGCCAGGCAGATCTCCTCGGCGATGGCATCGGCGCTCTTCAGCGTGTCGCGCCGCCTGCCAGGCTCGCCATGAATGCCGACGCCGAATTCCATCTCGCCGTCGCCGATATCGAAGGTCGGCTTGCCCGCGGCCGGCACGGTGCAACTGGTCAGCGCCACGCCCATCGAGCGCGTCGCGCCGTTGACGCGATCTCCCAGCGCCTTCAGCTCTTTCAGTGCCATGCCTTGCTCGGCCGCCGCACCCACGATCTTTTCCACCACCAGCGTGCCGGCGACGCCGCGCCGGCCGGTGGTATAGGACGAATTCTCGACGGCGACGTCATCATTGGTCACGATCTGCATGACGCCTTCAGACATTTCGGCCGCCATGTCGAAATTCATCACATCGCCCTCGTAATTCTTGACGATGAACAGGCAGCCGGCGCCGGTGCTGACGGCTTCCGCCGCCGCCATCATCTGGTCCGGCGTCGGCGAGGTGAACACCTGGCCGGGGCAGGCGGCGTCCAGCATGCCGTGCCCGACCAGCCCGCCATGCAATGGCTCATGGCCGGAGCCGCCGCCGGAGATCAGCGCCACCTTGCCGGGTTTGAGCACCTTGCGGCGAATGAATTTGTGCTCGTCGCCAAGCTCCAATATGTCGGAGTGCGCGGCGACGAAGCCGTCAAGGCTTTCGGTCAGCACCGTATCCACCGAATTCAGAAATTTCTTCATGGCCGTCCTCCCGAAATAGCCGGTTTAAAAGGCGATCAGCCGCCGCCCTTGCCGGTGATGCTGGTGATCTTCTGGATGAAATCGTTGACCGCCCGGTCGAGCGCCGCGTTCTGCTTTTCGTCGCCGAAATCGGGCACGATCAGCGAGACGTGCCGCGTCTTGCGCATGCCCGCCGCCACCGACATCTTCCCAGGATGCGCCTGGTGGTAGGCGGCGAGGAAGTGGTCGCGCTCGGCCGGGCTGAAATGGCAGACGGAAAAAATAGCCGGCAAATGTTTTGACGGAATCGGGATCGAATAGGCCGGGCTGGAGATCTGGGTGACGAAGCTGCGATGCTTGCCGAGCGCATCGGCGAGGCGCTGGCGCATTCCCGACGGACGCTGGTCGATGACCTGCGACAGGATCGTCTTGTAGGCGCGGATCGCCTCTTCCGAACCCGGTTCTGGCGTCTTGTCGGCCATCCCGGACGCCTAGACGGACACGTCTGCGATGGCCGCCTTGGCCATGGCGAGCTGGGCGGGCACCACGGAGAGGTCGCGCAGGCCGGCTTCGAGCAGCGCCGGGATCGACGCGGGGTCGCCGCCGGCATCGCCGCACAGGCTGACCGGAATTTTGTTCGCCTGACCGAACGCGGCGACGGAAGCGATCAGCCTCAGCACCGCCGGATGCCGGACGGAATTCAGATGTGCGACCGAGGCATTGTCGCGGGCCGCCGCCATCACATATTGCGTCAGGTCGTTGGAGCCGATCGAGAAGAAAGCGACGCCGGAAAATGCTTCGGGCGCGATTGCCACCGACGGCACTTCCACCATGATGCCCAGCGGCGGCATTTTGCAGGCGACGCCGCGCGCGGAAAGCCCGGCTTGCTCTTCCGCGAACAGGGCGGCGGCACGCTGGTATTCGTCCATGACGGCGATCATCGGGAACATCACTTTGAGATTGCCATGCACGGCGGCGCGCAGCAGCGCGCGGATCTGCACGCGAAACACCTCGGGTCGCGCCAGCGACAGCCTGATGCCGCGCAGGCCGAGGAACGGATTTCCTTCCTCGACGGTGAAGCCCGGCACCGGCTTGTCGCCGCCGGCATCGACGGTGCGGATGGTCACCGGCTTTTCATCAGCCCATTCCAGCACCTTGCGATAGGCCCAATACTGCGTCTCCTCGTCGGGCAGTGTCTTGCCGAACAGGAATTCGGTGCGCATCAGCCCGACGCCGTCACAGGTCGAGATATCGATGCCGTCGACATCTGACGGATCGGCGATGTTGACCTGCACGCGCACCGCCGTGCCGGCTTTGGTCACCGCAGGCTTCTGCAGATAGGTTTCTGCTCTGTCACGCCGCGCCGCAAATGATCTTGATGACCGGCGGAAAGCGTCGATCTCGGCCTTCGACGGCGAAAGCACGATGCCGCCATGCTCGGCGTCGAGCAGTGCGATGCCGGCAAGATGAGCCGGCGAAGCACCAAGCCCGACGACCATCGGTACGCCGCGCGAGCGCGCCAGCATGGCGACATGGCTGGCGGCACTGCCGGCCTTCAGCGCAATGCCGCCGCCGGAACTCCAGTCGGTTTCGAGGAAACGTGTCGGGGCGATGTCCTCGCCATAGAAGATGGCGCCGGCAGGTACCGCGATCTCGCCGTCTTCGGTCAATGCGCGCAGCACCTGGTCCCTGATGTCGCGCATGTCGGCGGCACGCGCCCGGAAATAATCCTGGTCGGATGTCTCGTAGCCGGCGATCTCGGCATCGAGCGCCTGCCGCCAGGCCGCATCGGCCGGCTGGCCGGCTGCGATCGCCGCGAAGGCCGGGCCGGTCAGCGCATCGTCCTCCAGCATGGCGACCTGAAATTCGAGGATGCCGGCCGCCTCGCCGTCGGCTGTTTCCATCAGCCCGGCGAGCCGGCCTGCCGCAACGCCGATTGCCGCCTCGAGCGCGGCCTTCTCAGCCGCTGCCGTCGCCTTGCTGGCGTAGCGCGCGGCAACTGGTTCGAGGTTGAACAGCGGCCCCTCGGCATAGCCAGCCGAGGCTGAAATCCCTGTCAGCCTAAGCGGTTCGGACATGGTCCGCGCCTTCGTCGAAATCGCGCCGCACCAGTTCGACCAGCGCGCCGACCGCCTCGCTGGCGCCGTCGCCCTTGGCCCTGATGTGCAGCATCGTGCCTTTCGGCGCCTTGGCCGCCATCACCTTGACGATGCTCTTGGCGTCGAACCACGGCCCGTTGGCGGCGAGCGCCAGCTCGACCTCGGCCGAAAATGTCTTGGCGAGCTTGGTGAACTTCACCGAAGGACGTGCATGCAGGCCCACCTCGTGGGTGATCAGGACGGTGGCTTCGGCAGATGCGGACATTTGAGTCAAAATTCCTGTTCGTTCACGACGGCGACAATTCGTGCGCCGTCGCCACCACTTCCCTCAGCGAGGCGCCGCCGGAAGCCTCCGTCGCCGCCATCACCGCGCCCTCGACGATCGGCGCATTGCAGACGATGATCTTCTGCGCGCGCGGCTCGCCGATCATCTCGACCGCCATCTCGCTGTTGGTCTCGGCGCCGCCGAGATCGACGAGGATGGCGACACCCGCCTCCGACCAGGCCCTGTCGATGGCGCCCATGATCGCCTCGACGTTTGTGCCCAGTCCGCCATGGCCGTTTCCGCCGCACCATGCAAGCGGCACTTCGTCGCCGACCATCTGGCGCACCATGTCCGCTGTGCCTTCGGCGACCAGCGGCGAGTGCGATACGATGACGATGCCGACATTGCTCATGCTTGCGCCTCGACTGTTTCGGCAACGGCCCGTACCAGCAGCGCCGTCGAACGCGCCCCGGCGTCCATATGGCCGATCGACCGGTCGCCAAGGAACGAGGCACGGCCGCGCAAAGCCTTCATCGGCACGGTGGCATTGGCCGCATTGTCGGCGGCGGCGGCGATTTCCGGCCCGGTCCTGCCTTGCAGCAGCGCCTCATGCACTGGATACAGCACATCGAGCATCGTCTTTTGCCCGACCTGCGACTTGCCCCGCGCGGCCACCGCTTCGATCGCCCTGCCGAACGCAGTCGCCAGATTGGCGCGATCGGGTTCTGGGGAAATCTCCTTGCCCAGCGCCATGAACAGCGTGCCGAAAAGCGGGCCTGAGGCGCCGCCGACGGTCATCACCAGCTTGGTGCCGATCGCCTTCAATGCGTCGGGCAGCGGCTTTGCCGCGAACTGGTCGGCCTCGGCGCGCACCGCCTCGAAACCACGCTTCATGTTCAGCCCGTGGTCGCCATCGCCGATCGCCTGGTCGAGCGTGGTCAGTTCCTCCGCGTGGGCGGCTATCGTATCGGCGGCGGCTGATATCAGAGCCTTGAGGTCAACCTTGTCCATCGTCTCAGTCTTGTCCATCGTGCCGGTGCTCATCGGTTTGCAATCCTGTTGCCGGCCTGGTCGAAGAATAGCGGCGCCCGGTAGCGGATCGTCACTTTGTCGCCCTTTTCCAGTTGCGTGTCGGGGTCGGTCAGCGTCACCAGCTTCCTGGTCCCCACGCTCACATGCAGATGGTTCTGGTCGCCCAGATGCTCGACCCAGTCGACGACGCCGTCGGCATGGCCGTTCGACGCCTTGCCGATCGACAGATGTTCGGTGCGCGCGCCGATCGTCTTCGTCCCCGCCGGCGCCTCGCCATCGGGCAGCAGCCCGGCCGGCAACAGATTGATCGCCGGCTGGCCGAGCCTTGCCGCGACATGCAGGTTTGCCGGCTCCGAATAGATCGTGCGCGGCGTGCCGATCTGCACCAGCACGCCGTCGGCGAGGATGCCGATGCGGTCGGCCATGGTCATCGCCTCGATCTGGTCATGCGTGACATAGAGCATGGTGGCGCCGAGCTCAGCCTGGATGCGCTTCAGCTCCAGCCGGAGGTCGGCACGCAGCTTGGCGTCGAGTGACGACAACGGCTCGTCCATCAGGTAGATCGAAGGCTTGCGCACCAGGGCACGGCCGATGGCGACGCGCTGCATCTCGCCGCCGGAAAGCTTCGTCGAGCGGTTATCCAGCTTGTGATGGATGCGCACCATCCTGGCCACCTCCTCGACGCGGCGGCGCACCGCCTCTTCGGGGAAGCGCCGTGCCGGCGAGCGCAGCGGAAAGGCGAGGTTGTCATAGACCGACAGATGCGGATAGAGCGAATATTGCTGGAAGACGAAGGCGGTGTCGCGCTCGGCCGGCGACAGCGTCGTCGCATCGTGGCCGCCTATATGGATCGTGCCGCTGTCCGGTCGCTCCAGCCCGGCGATCAGCCGCAGCGTCGTCGTCTTGCCGGCCCCTGTCGGCCCCAGCAGCACGACGAACTCGCCGTCCTTGATCTGCAGATCCAGCCGGTCGATGGCGGTGTGCTCGCCAAAATTCTTGGTCACGCCCTTGATGTGCACGTCAGCCATGGCGCGCCTCCACGGCTGCGTCATGGATTGCGGTCCTGACCGCCCGGCCGGAGCCCTTGTCAAACAGCGACAGCCGCGCGCTGCTAAGCGCCAAGCCGACATGGTCGCCCGTGTTGAGCCGGATCTCGGCCGGCACCCGCGCCTTGATGATGCCGTCCGCCGTCTCCACCGCGACGATCTGCGTGGTGCCGAGATATTCGGTGCCGTAGATGGCGCCGCGCAATTTCGAGGCGTCGTCGAAACGGATGTGTTCGGGGCGGATGCCGAGCGCCATCTCGGCCGGCGCGATATCCTCGCGCACCTCCGGCACTGCCACCTTGGCGCCCTGCACGACGATCTCCCTGGATCCTTTCGCCAGCCCGCCGCCGAAGCCCAGGAAATTCATCGGTGGCGAACCGATGAAGTCCGCGACGAACATGGTCGCCGGCCGGTCGTAGATCTCGCGCGGCGTGCCGAACTGTTCGATGACGCCGTGGTTCATCACCGCGATCTTGTCGGCCATCGACATCGCTTCCATCTGGTCGTGGGTGACGTAGACGGTTGTGGCGCGGATGCGGTTGTGCAATTCGCGCAATTCGTGGACCATGAGATCGCGGAATTCGGTGTCGAGCGTACCGAGCGGCTCGTCCATCAGGAAGCATTTCGGCCGCCGCACGATGGCGCGGCCGAGCGCCACGCGCTGGCGGTCGCCGCCGGCAAGGCCGGAGACGGATTTGTTGAGCAGATGATCGATGCGCAACAGCTTGGCCGTCTCCTCGACCCTGCTGCGGATTTCGGCGCCGGGCATGCCTTGCGCCAAGAGCGGGAAGCCGATGTTCTTGCGCACATTCATATGCGGGTAGAGCGCGAAAAGCTGGAAGACGAAGGCAATGTCGCGCTCCCGCGCGCGGCGCATGGTCACGTCCTCGCCGCCAAGAAGGATCTTGCCGCCGGTCGGCAGTTCGAGCCCGGCGATCATCCTCAACGTTGTCGTCTTGCCGCAGCCCGACGGCCCCAGCATGACGAAGAACTCACCGTCCTCGACGACGAAGTTGGAATCCTGCACGGCGACGAAATCGCCGAACGCTTTCCTCAGATGCTCGACACGAATTTCAGCCATCGTCTACTCCGGAAACTTCGAGACGATGATGAACATCACCGTGCCGGCCAGCATGGTGACGAAGGAATAGGTGTAGAGCGACAGCGCGAAAGGCTGGAACAGCATCAGGAAGCCGATGGCGATGATCGCCGTGGCGATGTTTTCCATCAGCCCGCGCCTTGCCCACACCGGCCAGCGCGATTTGCGTTTTGCGGGTTGGGACAGGCTCATTTGCGCACCGCGCCAAAGGTGATGCCGCGCAGCAATTGCTTGCGCAGCAGGATGGTGAAAACCAGGATCGGCACCAGGAAGATCGTCGTGCCGGCGGCCACCGCTGGCCAGTCCTGGCCGCCTTCACCTATGATGGTCGGGATGAAGGGCGGCGCGGTCTGCGCCGTGCCGGAAGTCAGGAGTGCGGCGAAGGCGTATTCGTTCCAGGCGAAGATCAGGCAGAAGATGGCGGTCGCGGCAATGCCGGTGGTCGCTTGCGGCAAAACCGTGCGCCAGAAGGCCTGCAGCCGCGTGTAGCCGTCGATCATCGCCGCTTCCTCATATTCGCGCGGGATTTCGTCGATGAAGCCTTTCAAGAGCCAGACGGCTAGCGAGACGTTGACCGCTGTATAGAGCAGGATCATGCCGAGCGCCGTGTCCGACAGGCCGAGTTCGCGATACATTAGGTAGATCGGGATCGCGACCGCGATCGGCGGCATCATCCGCGTCGACAGGATGAAGAACAAAAGGTCGTCGGCCAGCGGCACCTTGAAGCGCGAGAAGCCATAGGCCGACAGTGTGCCGAGGAACACCGCGCAGAAGGTCGAGCCGAAGGCGATGATCAGCGAATTGACGAAGCGCGGCATGAAGTTGGACGGTCCGGCGATCACCATGTTGCGCTTGCGCACGGTCTCGTCGCAGAAGCCGGTCGCCGGCCCGAGCGAGTTGATGTATTCCGGCGTCTGCCTCGTGCGCGTCGTGAACAGATTGCAGTAGCCCTCGATGCTCGGCTGGAAGACGATCTTCGGCGGATAGGCGATCGAGTCCGGTGGCGTCTTTAAGCTGGTGGCGAAGATCCACAGCAGCGGCACGATCGAGATCAGCGCATAGGCAACGATGATCGTGCCGGCGACAAGCTTCGCATTTGCCGAAGGTGCAACGACCGAATGGGCTGTGGTCAGGCTCATCTCTGCTTCACCTTGTTCAGCGCCTTGACGTAGATGTTGGCCAGCCCGAACACCGCGACGAACAGGATGATGGCGAAGGCCGAGGAATAGCCGGTGCGCCAGCTTTCGAAAGCCTGCCGCTTCAGCGTGATCGAGGCGACTTCCGTCGTCGAGCCCGGCCCGCCGCCGGTCAACAGCGTGACCATGTCGAACATCTTGAAGTTCTCGATGCCGCGAAACAGCACCGCCAGCATGATGAAGGGCAGCGCCATCGGCAGCGTGATCGACCAGAACTGTCGCCAGTTGGAAGCGCGGTCGACCTCGGCCGCCTCATAGATGTATTCGGGGATGGAGCGCAGGCCCGCGAGGCAGATCAGCATCACATAGGGCGTCCACATCCAGGTGTCGACGATGATGATCGACCACGGCGCCAGCGAGACATTGGACAGCATCTGGATATCGGTCGGCGGAATGCCCGACACGAAGGAGATGGCGTAGGCGAACAACCCGATCTGCGGCTCGTAAAGGAAGCGCCAGAAATTGCCGACCACGGCCGGCGACAGCATCATCGGCACCAGGATGATGGTCGTCCAGAAGGCGTGGCCGCGAAACTTGCGGTCGATCAGCCAGGCGAGGGTAAAACCGATCAGCGTTTGCAGAAGAATGGTCCAGAACACGAAATGCGCCGTCGTCTGCATGGCGATCCAGATGTCCTGGTCGCCGAGGATGCGCTTGTAATTGGCAAGGCCGACATTCTTCACCACCTCGTTGGGGCGGTTGGCGCGGTAGTTGGTGAAGGACAGATAGATCGCCCAGAACAGCGGGAAGATATTGATGGCGAGCAGCAACAGGATCGTCGGCGAGATGAACAGCCAGGCGAGGCCCTTGTCGCTGATGCCCCGGACCTTGCGGGCCAACGGCTCAGGCGTGGCCCGGGCAACGCTGTCCGCAGTCCGATTGAGCATGGTCAGTCCCGCTTCGGTCACTTAAGTCGTCTCGGCTATGGAATTTATCTGAACTGTGTCCCGTGCCAAGGGCGGCACGGGACACTTCGGTCTAGCCCGGGAGGAGCTGGTTACATCTTGCCATCGTCCTGGAAGACCTCGGTCCAGTCCTTGACCAGGCCGTCAAGCGCTTCCTTGGCCGATCCCTGGCCGGCGACGACATAGTCGTGGAAGCGCTTCTGCGAGGCCTGCAGCAGCGGCGCGTAGCTGGGCTCGGCCCAGAAGTCCTTCACGATGGCCATCGAGTCGAGGAAGGTCTGCGCATAGGGCTGGCTCGCCGGGAAGCTCGGGTCTTTCACCACGGCGTTGAGGCATGAATAGCCGCCGAGCGACCACCATTTGGCCTGCACGTCCTTGTTGGCGAACCATTTGATGTATTTGAGTGCCGCCTCCTGCTTGTCGGAATAGGACACCACCGAGATGCCCTGGCCACCGAGTTGCGCGAACTGGTCGCCGTCGGGGCCCTTGGGATTGACGAAATAGCCGATCTTGTCGCCGCCGACATTCTCGTCTTTCTGCAGGCCTGGCCAGGTGAAGGCGAAGTTCATGTGCATCGCCACCTGGCCGGATTTGAAGGCGTCGACGCCTTCGCCCATATAGCTGTTGGACGCTCCGGGCGGCGTGCAGCAATCATAGAGTGCCTTGTAGAACTCCAGCCCCTTCACCGATTTGTCGGAATTGACGAAGCCGTCCATCTCGTAGGGCTTCTTGGGGTTCTCGTACTGGAAGCCGAAGCTGTAGAGCACGTCCATGGCGCCCATGGTGATGCCTTCGGAGCCGCGCTCGGTATAGATCGACGCGCCATAGACGGTCTTGCCGTCGATCTCGCGCTTCTGGAAGAATTCGGCGATCTGCTTCAACTGCTCGAACGTTGTCGGCGCGGCAAGATCCCAGCCATACTTTTCCTTGAATTCCTTCTGCAATTCCGGCTTGGAGAACCAGTCCTTGCGATAGGTCCAGCCGACGACGTCGCCCATCGCCGGCAGCGCCCAGTAGTTCGGCGTGTTCTTCGGCCATTCCGAATAGCCGACGACGGTTGCCGGCACGAAGTCGTCCATGCTGATCTTCTCCTTGTCGAAGAAGTCGTTCAGCTTGACGTAGTGGCCGTTCTCGGCCGCACCGCCGATCCACTGGCTGTCGCCAATGATCAGGTCGCACAGCTTGCCCTTGGAATTCAGCTCGTTGAGAAAACGGTCGGCATAGTTGGTCCACGGCACGAACTCGAACTTCATGCCGATGCCGGATTCCTTGGTGAAGTCCTTGGACAATTCCACAAGCGCGTTGGCCGGGTCCCAGGCTGCCCAGCAAAGCGTCAGGTCTTCCGCATGCGCGACGTTCGAGACGGCTGTCGACGCCAACATCGCCGAGGCCAGACCCAACGTCAGTTTCAAGGTCGATTTCATGCCTTCCTCCCATTTGCGAAACGCGTCCGGATGACGGTTTCAAGAAACCTCGACCCCCCTCCTCAGGGGCCCAAACACGGCGGCGCGATCGCGGGCCGATGTTTAGTAATTTGTTTAGTGATGCAATTTTTACTAAACAAGGCAAGCGAATTCGTTGCTGCGCCGCAGCAAACTCGCGGAACCTTGGTGCCGGCTAAGGAGAGTTGGCTGTCAGTGCGTCCGGCCGGCTCAGGTCACCGTCCTGGTGCTCACGGTCACCGGCCGAATTGCTGGCGCCGGCGGCAGCAGGGCGCGAATGTCGGCGAAGGGGTAGGTCGGCTCGAAGCGAAACGCCTCGGCGAAAGAGCCGGCCGCGCCATTGCATTGGCCGGCGCGAAAGGCGTTCTGCGTGCGCGCCGCCTCGACGAAGCGCTCGGGATCCTGCGATTGATGCGCCAGGATTGCCTTCGCCTTGAGATCGAAATGCCCTGATATGTCGACATAGTGCGTCGGCGAAAAACCGGTGCCGCCGAGTGTGTCGGCATGCAGGACCGGGACCGCGAAAGACGCCGCGATGCGCACGCCGTCCGACAGCGCGCGGTGGTCGCCATGATAGTCGTTCGGCGCATGGGTGATCGCCAGATCCGGCTTCAAATCGCCGACCAGCGCCTTGAGGGCCGCGATCAGGGCGGCATCTGCAATCAGCGCACCGTCCGGGAAATCGAGAAAGTGGAGCGTGGCGCCAAGCAGGCCCGCCGCGGCAGCCGCTTCCTCACGGCGGACGCGGGCGAGCGCTGCCGGGTCGCTCTTGCCGCCCTTGGCCCCATCGGTGGCTATCGCAAAAATCAATTCCGCGCCTTGCGTGGCATAGGCGGCCATCGTACCGAACATGAAGATCTCGATGTCGTCGGGATGCGCGCCCAGCGCCAATATCTTCACTCTTCTCTCCCGGAAATGACGCGTGACGAACGGAATCCTGCTCGCCCTCATCGCCTATGCAAGCTATTCGTGCAACGACGCCGTTGTCAAAAGCCTGGGCGGGCAGTTCACCGTGTTCGAGATCGGCTTCTTCTCGACGCTGTTCGCCGGCCTTTTCATGCTCTTCACCAGGCCGAACGGTGAGCGCTGGCGCGATTTCTGGCGCACGAAGCGGCCCTGGGCGGTGCAGGCCCGCGCCTGGGCCGGCATCGCTTCCGGCGTGCTCAGCGTCTACGCCTTCACCACCATCCCGCTTGCCGAGGCCTATGCGCTGATATACGGGCGCTGGCGACTGACTGTATACGCTTGAGACAATGAGCAAAAAACCTTTGCCGGAACTTCCGGTGTCCGCCGTGCTGCCGGCGCTCGGCGAAGCGCTGGCGACGGGCAACGCCGCCGTGCTGGTGGCGCCGCCCGGCGCCGGCAAGACGACGCTGGTGCCACTGGCGCTGCTCGGCGCGCCGTGGCTCGGCACGGGCAGGATCGTCCTGCTCGAGCCGCGCCGGCTCGCCGCCCGCGCCGCCGCCCGCCGGATGGCTGAGCTTATCGGCGAGGAGCCTGGCGAAACCGTCGGCTACGCCATGCGCATGGAAAACCGCATTTCGGCCCGGACGAAAATCCTCGTCGTCACCGAAGGCGTCCTGTCGCGCATGATCCTCGACGATCCGGAGCTAACCGGCGTCTCGGCGGTGATCTTCGACGAGTTCCACGAGCGCTCGCTCGACGGCGATTTCGGCCTGGCGCTGGCGCTCGACGTGCAGGGCGCTCTCAGGCCCGATCTGCGCCTGCTGGTGATGTCGGCGACGCTCGACGGCGCGCGTGTTGCCAGGCTGCTGTCCGCAGCGCCGGTGATCGAGAGCGAGGGCCGCGCCTTCCCGGTCGATATCCGTTATGACGAGCGGCCGGCCGGCATCGCTATTGAGGGCGCCATGGCTAAGGCGATCCGTTCGGCACTTGCCGAGGAAAGCGGCAGCGTGCTCGCCTTCCTGCCCGGCCAGCGCGAGATCGAGCGCACCGCCGAGCGGCTGGCGGGCAGGGTCGGCGCCGACACCGACATCGTGCCGCTCTATGGCCAGCTCGACGGCAAGGCGCAGGACGCCGCGATCAGGCCGGCGCCGCCCGGCCGCCGCAAGGTGGTGCTGGCAACCTCGATCGCCGAGACCTCCATCACCATCGACGGCGTGCGCGTCGTCGTCGATTCCGGCCTGTCTCGCCTGCCGCGCTACGAGCCGGCCAGCGGCCTGACGCGGCTGGAGACGGTGCGTGTTTCGCGTGCATCGGCCGATCAGCGCGCCGGCCGCGCCGGCCGCACGCAAGCTGGCATCGCCATCCGGCTGTGGCGGGCCGAGCAGACATCGGCACTGCCCGCCTTCACCCCGCCGGAGATCCTCGAGGCCGATCTTTCCGGCCTGCTGCTCGATTGCGCCGCTTTCGGCGTCGCCGATCCGGCCAGCCTCGCCTTCCTCGATCCGCCACCGGCCCCGGCGCTCAATGAGGCAAGGGCGCTGCTTCATGCGTTGAACGCCATCGACGGGGCAGGGCGCCTGACGGACGCGGGTGCCGCGATGCGCAAGCTGGCGCTGCCGGTGCGGCTGGCGCACATGGTTGCCGAGGCCGCCAGGACCGGGCAGGCCTATGAGGCGGCCATGCTGGCCGTGCTGCTCACCGAGCGCGGCCTCGGCGGCGACGGCGCCGACCTTGAACGAAGGCTGATGCGGTTTCGCACCGAAAGATCGCCGCGCGCCACATCGGCGCGGCAGCTTGCGGAGCGGCTGGCGAAACAGGCTTCACCCTCCCCCTTGAGGGGAGGGTCGATCCGCGCAGCGGATCGGGGTGGGGTCGGTTCGGGCACGCCATCGGCGACCCCACCCCGTCTCCCTCGCCTTGCAGCGCAAGGCTCGCTCGCCGACCCTCCCCTCAAGGGGGAGGGTAAAAGCGCCGGCGCGCTCCTCATCCACGCCTGGCCGGATCGCGTCGCCAGGGCGCGCGGCGAGCGCGGCCGGTTCGTGCTGGCCAACGGTTCCGGCGCTATGCTCGACGCCGCCGATCCACTGGCCGGCGAGGCTTGGCTTGTCGTTGCCGACCTGCAGGGCAAGGCGCAGAACGCCCGCATCACCGCGGCAGCCGCGGTCGATGAGGCCGATATTCGCGCCGCACTCGCGGAGAAAATCGAGACCCGCCGGGAAACCAGCTTCGACCGCGACAGGCGCGCGGTGCGCATGCGCGAGACCGTCCGCCTCGGCGCCATCACGCTGTCCGAGCGCATGCTGCCGGCGCCATCGGGCGCCGATGCGGATCGCGCCATTCTCGATGCCTTGCGCGAACATGGCCTCTCGCTTTTGCCGTGGAGCAAGGAGGCGCAAACGCTGCGCCAGCGGCTTGGCTGGCTGCATCGCGGCCTTGGCGCGCCCTGGCCCGACATGTCGGATGCCGCACTTCTCGAACGCCTTGACGACTGGCTGCTGCCTTTTCTTGCCGGCGCTGCATCCTTCGCTGCGATCGATCCGGGCATGCTTTCGGCCGGCCTGATGACCCTGGTGCCGCACGACCTCCAGCGCAAGGTCGAGGCGCTGGCGCCGACCCATTTCGACGCGCCCTCGGGCAGCCATGTGCCGATCCGCTATGACGGCGAATGGCCGGTGCTGGCGGTCCGCGTGCAGGAGCTTTTCGGTCTCGACCGGCATCCGGCGATCGCCAATGGCACGGTGCCGCTGACGCTCGAACTGTTGTCGCCGGCGCACCGGCCGATCCAGACGACGCGCGATCTGCCCGGCTTCTGGCGCGGTTCCTGGGCCGATGTTCGCACCGACATGCGCGGCCGCTACCCCCGGCATGTCTGGCCGGAGAACCCGCTTCTGGCCGCCGCCACCAGCCGCGCCAAGCCGCGCGGCACTTAGAGGGCTCTCAAATGCGCCACACCAGTTCGTTTCCCCGCTATAATCCCTGGCCATGATCAACATCCTGCGCGCGCCCGATTTCCAGCAAAGCCAGCGGCTACGCCTCAACACGCTGATCAGGCTGCGCTGGCTGGCCATCGTCGGCCAGAGCCTGACGGTGCTCGTCGTCGCCTATGGGCTGAAATTCCCGCTGCCGGTCAGCTTGTGCTTCGCGCTGATCGCCTGTTCGGCCTGGATGAACCTGCTGCTGACCTTCCGCTATCCGGCGGCGCATCGCCTGACCCCGCTTTCGGCCTTTGCCATCCTGACCTTCGACAGCCTGCAGCTCGCCGGCCTGCTCTACATGACCGGCGGCCTCACCAATCCCTTCTCGGTGCTGGTGACCGTGCCCGTGGTCATTTCGGCGGCGTCGCTGCCGCTGCGGCTGACCGCCGTCCTCGGCGCGCTGGTGATGGTGGTGGCGAGCCTTTTGGTCTTCTTCCATCTGCCGCTGCCCTGGCATGAGGGCGCGCCGCTGGAAATGCCGTTCATCTATGTCGCCGGCATGTGGATGGCGGTGTTTTCCTCGATCGCCTTCACCGCGATCTATGCCTTCCGGGTGGCCGAGGAAGCGCGCCTGCTCGCCAACGCGCTTGCCGCAACCGAACTGGTGCTGCAGCGCGAGCAGCATCTGTCGGCGCTCGACGGTCTTGCGGCCGCCGCCGCGCATGAACTCGGCACGCCGCTCGCCACCATCGCGCTGGTCTCCAAGGAGATGGAGAAGGCGCTCGGTAAAGACCCGAAATACGGCGAGGACGTCACGCTGCTGCGTTCGCAGAGCGAGCGCTGCCGCGAAATCCTGAAGCGCCTCACCAGCCTGTCCTCCGAGGGCGAGGCGCATCTCTCCCGCCTGCCGCTGACCTCGCTGGTCGAGGAAGTGACGGCTCCGCACCGCGACTTCGGCATTTCGATCAAGCTTCGGCCCGGCGAGCGCATCGGCCCCGAGCCGGTCGGACGGCGCAATCCCGGCGTCATCTATGGCCTTGGCAATCTGGTCGAGAACGCCGTCGACTTCGCCCGCAAGACCGTCACCATACGCTGGAGCTGGGACGAGGCCGCGGTCACCTTCTCGATCATCGACGACGGGCCCGGTTTCCCGCCCGAGATCATCGACCGCATCGGCGAGCCCTATATGTCGACACGCCAGGGCACCGAAGCCGGCGGCGGCCTGGGTCTAGGCCTGTTCATCGCCAAGACCTTGCTGGAGCGCTCGGGCGCCACGCTCGATTTCCGCAATTCGAGTGGGCTTGGCGAGGGCGCCGTCGTGCAGATAGCCTGGCCGCGCAGCGTCTTCCTCAATCCCGAGCAGGCTGCGGCCACCATGTTCGACACGGCCTGACAAGTGCTAAGAATTGGACATTGGCGCTTCAAAACTATATCTGCGTAAAATTCAGGCAGCAGGAATTCCAGAGACGATGAGTGGCGACGAAACGATTGGCGCAATGCTGGAAGGCGAGGACACCTCGCTGTTGATCGTCGACGACGACAAGCCGTTCCTCACGCGCCTTGCCCGTGCCATGGAAACCAGGGGTTTCCTGGTCGAAACGGCCGAGAGTGTCGAGGAGGCGGTGGCCAAGGCGCGCGCCAATCCGCCCGCTTATGCGGTGGTCGACATGCGGCTTGCCGACGGCAACGGCCTCGATGTCGTCGCCGCCATCCGCGAGAAGCGCGACGACGCCCGCACCATCATCCTGACCGGCTATGGCAACATCGCTACCGCGGTGACGGCGGTGAAGCTTGGCGCCGTCGACTATCTGTCGAAACCGGCCGATGCCGACGACGTTTTCGCAGCCCTCACCCGTACGGCGGGCGAACGCGCCGCGCCGCCTGAAAATCCGATGTCGGCCGACCGCGTGCGCTGGGAACACATCCAGCGCGTCTACGAAATGTGCGACCGCAACGTCTCCGAGACCGCGCGCCGGCTCAACATGCACCGCCGCACGCTGCAGCGGATACTGGCCAAGCGCGCGCCGCGCTGAAGCATCGCGCCACCCGCGTCCCTGGGACGCGCGGCGCTGTCGAGACTTGCCCTGCCATTGGTGTTTGCGCATCATCGCACCGGGTGAAACCGGCCCTGCGGCCGATAGGACGGAGAGTACATGCAGGACCAGAAGCCGCGACCGATTGCCATTCTTCGAAAGCGACCGATCTCCATCCTTCGCGAATTCCTTGACAGCGAGGCGGCCGGCGGCATCGTCCTGATGGTCGCTGCGGCGCTGGCCCTGATCGTCGCCAATTCGCCACTGGCCGACCTCTATTTCGAGGCCCTTCACGCCTATCTGGGACCGCTCAGCGTATCGCACTGGATCAATGACGGCCTGATGGCGGTGTTCTTCCTGCTGGTCGGCCTGGAGATCAAGCGCGAGATGCTGGACGGTCAGCTTTCGACCTGGCCGCGGCGCGCCCTTCCCGGCATCGCCGCCGCCGGCGGCATGCTGGTGCCGGCACTTGTCTATGTCGCCATCAACCGCGACAACCCGGCCGCTCTGTCCGGCTGGGCGATCCCGACCGCCACCGACATCGCCTTTGCGCTCGGCGTGCTGTCGCTGCTCGGCAGCCGCGTGCCGGTATCGCTGAAGATATTCCTCACCGCGCTCGCCATCATCGACGACCTTGGCGCCGTCATCATCATCGCGATCTTCTACACCAGCGACCTGTCGCTCGCCTATCTCGGCGCCGCCTTCGCGGTCATCGCGCTGCTCGTCGTTCTCGGCCGCATGCAGGTGCTGACGCTGCTGCCCTACCTCGTGCTTGGTGTCGTCCTGTGGGTTCTGGTGCTGAAATCGGGCGTCCATGCCACGCTGGCTGGCGTGGCGCTGGCTCTCACCATCCCCCTGAAGGTCACTCCGGGCATCAGCCATGATCTCGAGGATTCGCCGCTGCACCGGCTCGAGCACGGGCTGCACAAGATCGTGCCGTTCGTCGTCATTCCGATCTTCGGCTTCGCCAATGCCGGCGTTTCGCTGGCCGGCCTCAGCCCCGCCGCCTTGGTCGAGCCACTGACGCTGGGCGTCGCCGCCGGCCTCGTTGCCGGCAAGCTGGTCGGCGTGTTCGGGTCTTCCGCGCTTGCCATTCGCTTCGGCCTTGCCGATCTGCCGGTCAATGCCACCTGGCTGCACATGGTCGGCATTTCGCTGCTCTGCGGTATCGGCTTCACCATGAGCCTGTTCATCGGCCTGCTCGCCTTCGCCGGCAATGTCGAGCTGCAGGACGCGGTCAAGGTCGGCATCCTGGCAGGCTCGTTCATCGCCGCCATCCTCGGCGCAGCGGTCTTGCTGATGGCGCCGGCGGTGGCGGACGAGGGCGAGGAGTAGAGCCACCGGCGAAGCCGCCGATCTCCCCCCTTGCGGACAGGGGAATCGCAGATGGATTCTTGCGAAGAGGACCCGCACCCTAACCC
>NZ_NWQG01000221.1:0-22574 GCF_002529485.1 Mesorhizobium sanjuanii | reverse complement strand
GAACAATGGCGAACAAATCCGTGTTTGCGACGATTGCAGGAAAGCTGCTCCCGCCGGCTGACGCCAGGAACCGGGAAGGCGCCCAGGCTTACCGCCTGTCGCCCCATCAGGCTCTGGCGCAGCTGGCGGCGACGGGAACGTTCAACGCGACCTTCTATGCCGAGCCGCGCGAGCAGTTGGACGAGGTGCTGAAGCTGGCCTGGCAGGTCGAGCCGGGTTTCCTCGCGCGCACCGCCGTCCACGCCTTCGAGCAGGGTTATATGAAGGACATGCCGGCGTTGCTGCTGGCGGTTCTGTCCTGCATGCCGGGCGACGAGTTCAACCGCGCGTTCGGGCGGATCGTCAGGAACGGCAAGATGCTGCGCAATTTTGTGCAGGTCATGCGGTCCGGCGCCACCGGGCGCAAGTCGCTCGGCACGCGGCCGAAGCGCCTTGTCCAGGCCTGGCTCGAACAGGCGGCCGATTACGAGATCATGCGGGCTGCGGTCGGCAACGATCCGTCGCTGGCCGATGTCGTCAAGATGGTTCACCCGAAGCCGAAATCGGCCTCGCGTGAGGCGCTTTACGGCTACCTGATCGGCAAGCCGCATGACGTGGCCGTGCTGCCGGACGTGGTAAAGTCATTCGAGGCGTTCAAGCGCGATCCGTCGCTGCCTGTGCCTGAAGTGCCGTTCCAGATGCTGACCTCGATGCCGCTTTCGCGCGAGCATTGGGTGCAGATCGCGGAAACGGCCGGATGGCAGATGCTGCGGCAGAACCTCAACACCTTCGCCCGCAATGGCGTGTTCGAAGTGGAGGGGTTCGCGGAAAGGCTGGCAGCGCGCTTGCGCGATCCGGAAGAGGTCCGGCGCGCGCGGGTGTTCCCGTACCAGCTCATGGTGGCGTTCACCATGGCCGATGCGAAGGTGCCTGGCGTTGTCCGGGACGCGTTGCAGGATGCGATGGAAATCGCACTCGGCAACGTTCCCCGGATCAGTGGCCATGTGGTCGTGTGCCCGGACGTTTCGGGCTCGATGAGCTCGCCGGCGACCGGTTACCGCAAGGGCGCGACGTCGGCCGTCCGCTGCATCGACGTGGCTGCCCTGGTGGCCGCCGCGCTGCTGCACAGGAATCCGACGGCCAGGGTAATGCCGTTCGAGAACGATGTGGTTGATATCAGCCTCAACGCTCGCGACACGGTAATGACCAACGCCGCCAGACTTGCTGCCATCGGTGGTGGCGGAACCAACTGTTCGGCTCCGCTGGCACGGCTGGTGCGCGAGAAGGCGAAGGTCGACCTGATGGTGTTCGTGTCGGACAACCAGTCCTGGGTGGATGCCTCTGCACATGCGCATCGGGGCACGACGACGATGCAGGAATGGCAGAAGCTGAAGGGGTGGAACCCGGCAGCCAAGCTGGTCTGCATTGACATCCAGTCGCATCTGACGACGCAGGCCAAGTCGCAGGTCGACATCCTGAATGTCGGCGGTTTCTCCGACCGCGTCTTCGATGTGGTCGGCACGATGCTGTCTTCGGGCGGCGACCCGGACCATTGGGTGCGCACGATCGAGGCGATCGAACTGTAGAACAATGATCCCGGCGGCGCGTCCGCCGGGACCACCGGGACAAAAACAGGGCATGACGAATGCCGATGGAACTACAGGCTGTTCACCTCCAGGTCGCGGGTTCGAATCCCGTCGGGTCCGCCACTATGGACCCGTAGCTCAGCGGTTAGAGCAGGACGTTTCGTCAAACCTTGTCGTCATGCCCGACAGCTTTTGCGCGGCTCGGGTCGAACCTCGAGAAGAAAGGAACTGAATATAGGCATGACGGATGCCGGTGGAACTACAGCTTCAGGTGCTCCTTACGCAGGTTCGATTCCTGTCTTGCTCGATCGAGCATGTAGCCGAGTGGTTAGGCGGGAAACGTTTCACCAATACCTTGCCGTCATGACCTGAAGAAAACCGCGGCGAATGCCGGATGGAACTACAGCATCAGGAACGGGATGCTCCGTGAGGTTCGACTCCTCACCTCGCAGGCGCTCTCTGGCACGAGCGGGACTCCCGGGTTTCATCTTCTCTTGTCGCCGCGGCGATTGAATGAATGGCGAATGCAGGCAGAACTACAGGTAGCGCGCCCGCCGAAAAGACGGGAGGTCGGGTGTTCAAATCACTCTCTCGTTCTACGGAACGGGGTGGCGCAGTCACCGTCTTGCCAATCCTTGTCGCCAGCCGATTAAGCAGGGCGAATGCCTGTGGGAATACATTGGTATCTGGCGGTTCGAATCCGCCCGTCGGTCGGTTGACCGATCGGTTTCTCGCAGAGACTTTGTCGACTACCTGGAGAAAGAAAAGGAATGGCGAATGCAGGCAGGACTACAGGGATAGAGCGTCTGCGGCGAGGGTCGCGGAAGGTCGGATGTTCAACCCATCCCTTCCATCCCACTGGGACGGAAAGTAGCTCAGTTTTTGTCTTGCCGACCCTTGTCGCCAGACCGAACGAAAAGGACGAATGCCTGCGAGACTACAGGTAGACGCAGCCCGCTGCGAGCAACAAGCCAGCGGGTGCCGAAGGGCGTGAGGGCTCGTGTCCCTCCTTCGCATCTTGCGAAGTGGCGGAAAGATGTCTCGCATTCCCTTGTCGTCCGCCCGCAATGCGCAGTGCTGCCCCAGGCAGTCGTGCCGAACATGGCAGTCATACCGAAAGTGAAAGACATGACCGAGATTTTGAGTGGACAGGATTTGATCGATGCCGGCATGCCGCAGGGCAAGTGGTTCGGCAAGGCGCTCGCCGCCGCAAACGCGGTGCTGGAGAGTGGCGGATCGCAGGGCGATGCGCTGGAGGCCGCGCGTGCTTTCGCGCCTCCGCCGGCCTTGCCGCTGCATGCGGCCGTCTCCATGCCACTGCACCTGAACATCGAGGCTGAGACGCCTGAGGAAGCCGCCAATGTCGAATCGGTCACGCGCAGCATGACCGAACTGATGCGTACGCCGGTGATCCGTGCCGGCGCCATCATGCCGGACGCCTGTCCGACCGGTCCGTCGGGTACCATTCCGGTCGGCGGTGTCGCCGTATCCGAGGCGATTCACCCCGGCATGCATTCGGCCGACATCTGTTGCTCGATGGCGATCTCGGTATTCCCTGGCGTGGCGCCGGCCGCGCTGCTCGATGCCGTGCATTCGGTTACCCATTTCGGGCCTGGCGGACGTCCGCGCGGCCAGCAGATCCGGCCGGCCAGGGAGGTCTTCGAGCGTTTCGAAGCCGACCCCTTGCTGCGCGATGTCACCAGTGCGGCGATCGAGCATTTCGGCACCCAGGGCGACGGCAACCATTTCGCCTATGTCGGCACCCTGAAGTCGAGCGGCGAGACGGCGCTGGTCACACACCATGGCTCGCGTTCGCCGGGCGCGCGGCTCTACAGCAAGGGGATGAAGATCGCCGAGGGCGTCCGCAAGACCCTGTCGCCGGAGACCTTGCCGCAGAATGCCTGGATCCCAGCCGACACCAGGGAAGGCGACGAGTATTGGGACGCCCTGCAGACGATCCGCCAATGGACCAAGGGCAACCACATGCTCATCCACGATCTGACGGCCGAGCGTCTGTCGGCGAAGGTGGCGGACCGGTTCTGGAACGAGCACAACTTCGTCTTCCGTCGCTCGGACGGGCTGTTCTACCACGGCAAGGGTGCCACCCCGGCTTTCGACAGCTGGGCCGATGACGCGACCGATCTGACGCTGATCCCGCTCAACATGGCGGAACCGGTGCTGATCGTTCGCGGCAAGAACGCGGCGCACGGACTTGGCTTCTCGCCGCATGGCGCAGGGCGCAATTTCTCGCGCAGCCAGCACCGGCGCATGCGGGCTGGACGCAGCGACGCCGATATCTTCGCGGAAGAGACGAAGGGCATCGATGCCCGTTTCTTCTCGGGCGTGACGGATATTTCGGAGCTGCCGAGCGCCTACAAGAACGCGGCGTCGATGCGGCGCCAGATCGAGCATTTCGGCCTGGCGGAGATCGTCGACGAGGTCATGCCCTATGGCTGCATCATGGCCGGCGACTGGGAAGCCAACGCGCCGTGGCGCAAGAAAAAGGAGGCACGCTCGCAACAGCGGCGCCAGCCGTAGCAAAGACGTCGCTGGGTGCGGGCTGCATGGCCCGCATCCGGTAAAAACGAATTCTAACCGCAGCAAATGGCGCTCTGTTGCGTCGCCTGATTACTGCAGGCTGAACCGCAAGGGCACGTTGACACGCGGGTTGGCGCCTTCGGGCGGCGCCGGTACCGTGGCGCCCTGCAGCATGTCGAGGACACTGCGGTCGAGATCGGAGTCGCCGGAGGAGCCTATGATGCGAACGGACGTCACGCGGCCTGAGGTGGCGACCGTGAAGGAGACCCTCACGGTTCCTTCCGCGCGGCGGGCTTTGGCAGCTCTAGGATAGCGCTTGTGCCGATTGAGCCACGATGTCAGCTTCGAATTCCACTTCGATGAGTCCCCGCGAGATGCCGAGGCAACCTTGGCTGATTTCGGGGCTGCCACCCTGGGTGCTGATTTCCCGGCGACGCTGGCCGTCTTCGTCCGGGACGGCGCAGTCTTGTCCTTCTTCGAAGGCTGCCTGGCCTTTTCGACGGGCTTCTTGGCCTCGGCCTGCTTCTTCACCTTGACCGGCGTCTTCGCCTTGGGCTCGACCGGTTTCGCCACCTTGGTCTCAAGGGGGGGTTCGACCGGCTGCGGCAGCGGAATGACCGCGTCCGGCGCGACGGTCTCGACGATATCGGGCACGACCTCCTCCAGCGGTGGCTGGTCGACCCGTTCAGGCATGGACGGGGGGGTAGGTTCGATCGCCTCGGTCGCAGCCGCTTGCGGCGGCTCCGCCTGCTCGACAGGCGGCTCGGCCACTCGCTCGGCCGTCTCGACGGGTGGTTCAGGTTCCGTCAACGGCTTGGCTTCGGCTGTCTCGATCTCCTCGACCGGATCCGGCGTCACCACGTCCGAGACGTCGGCCTCTTCGGCCGGCGTGATCATCATTGGCGACAGCTCGATCATCTGCGCCGGCGGCGGCCCGCCATCCATCTCGGCTGGCCGCAAATCCTGCACCGCATAGGCGATCACGACATGCGCCGTGAGGACCACTGCCGCCGCCGCCGCCCACAAGACAATCTGGCGCCCGCCGAAGCGCGGCAGGCCAACCGTGGGCGAAGCGGTGGCCAGCGATGTCATTGGCCCGTTCCGTCTTGCGGCGCCGGTGTCGCGGCGGCGGCCGCGGGCAAGGTTTCGAGGCCGACCAGTGCGATCTTCAGATAGCCTGCGCCGCGCAGCAGGTTCATCACCTCCATCAGGTCGCCATAGCCGACCGCCTTGTCGGCGCGCAGGAAGATGCGCGTCTGCTTGTCGCCTTTCGTCCTGCCGTCCAGCGTGGCGGCGAAGACGCCGCGCGGCACGCTGTCATTGCCGATCGCCAGGCTGAGGTCGTCTTTCAGCGTCAGGAACAGCGGCGTCTCCGGCCGCGGCGCGGGCGTCGCCGTCGACCCCGGCAGGTCGACATTGACGTCGACTGTCGCCAGCGGCGCCGCGACCATGAAGATGATCAGGAGAACCAGGATGACGTCGATGAAAGGGGTGACGTTGATCTCGTGGTTTTCCTCGAGATCGCCGTCGATGTTTTCGCGAATTCTGGCCGCCATGGCGCAGCTCCCTTATTCCGCGGCCAGCGCCGTTGCCGGCGCGACGTTGCGGAAATCCAGATCCCGGCTGACCAGCCGTTCGACCCCGGCCGAGGCATCGGCGAGGATCTGCCGGTAGCCGGCTATGGATCGCGCGAAGACATTGTAGATGACCACCGCCGGGATCGCCGCGACAAGGCCCATGGCGGTGGCGAGCAAGGCCTCCGCGATGCCCGGCGCCACGACGGCGAGGTTGGTGGTCTGCGCCTGCGAAATGCCGATGAAGGCGTTCATGATGCCCCAGACGGTGCCGAACAGGCCGACGAAGGGCGCGGTCGAGCCGATTGTCGCCAGCACGCCGGTGCCGCGCGACATGCGCCGCGCCGCCGCCGCCTCGATGCGCGACAGGCGCGAGGTGACCCGTTCCTTCAGCCCATCGCCGGACACATGCTCGAGCGCGCCGGCCGAAAGTGCGGCCTCTTCCTCCGCCGCCCGCACCAGCAATGCTCCAGGGCCGCCGGCATGGCCAAGCGCGCGCCTGGCCTGGTTCAGCGAGGCGGCGTTGCCGATCGCTTGTGCCGCGCGGCGGGCGCTGAGCTTGCCGCCGAGGATCTCCAGCGACTTTGCCAGCCAGATCGTCCAGGTGACCAGCGAGGCAAAGGCCAGCCCGATCATCACCCCTTTGACGACGATGTCGGCCGCCATGAACATGCCCCAGGGCGACAGATCGTGCGGCAGGGTCAGCGATATCGCCGAGGGATCCGCCTCCGCTTGCGTGGACACGCCGGCTTCGGGCGCCGTCGTCGCATCGGGCGTCCCGGCAGGGGGCGAAGCGGGAGCCGGCGTCTCGATCGCCGTTGCGGGGGCAGCCGGTTGCTCCTGGGCAACAGCGCCGCCAGCCGACAGGATGACGGATGCGATCAACGTCGCGAACAAACCATGTCTGGACCAATACTGTCTGGGCAAGGGCTTCTTCCCTATTCTCGCAATTCTCACAACTGGCCTCACTGCACATAGCCGATGAGTTGGCCGGTGACGGGATGCGCGAACACGCCCATCTCGACGCCGAAAATGCCTTTGAGCACGTCGCCCTGCATGATCTCGTCGGGCGTGCCGCGCGTCAGCAGCCTGCCTTCCTTGAGCGCGATCAGCTCGTCGCAGTAGCGCGCCGCCATGTTGGGGTCGTGCAGCACCACGACGACGCAGAGGTCGCGCTTGCGGCTGAGCTCCCTGACCAGCCCCAGCACCTCGACCTGGTGGGCGATGTCGAGCGCCGAGATCGGCTCGTCGAGCAGCATGACGCCGGCGTTCTGCGCCACCAGCATCGCCAGCCACGCGCGCTGGCGCTCGCCGCCCGACAGTTCGTCCACCAGCCGGTCGCCGAAATCCGCCATGTCGGTCAGGACAAGCGCCTCGTCGACATGCCGCCTGTCCTCGTGCCCGAAACGGCCGAGCGCGCCGTGCCAGGGATAGCGGCCGAGGCTCGCCAGTTCACGCACGGTCAGGCTAGTCGCTGCCGGCGTCGTCTGCGGCAGGTAGGCGAGCGCACGGGCCAGTTCCCGCGCCCCCCATTGCACCAGCGGGCGTTGCGCGAAGGTGATGCCGCCGGCGCTTGCCGGCTGCTGGCGCGCCAAGAGCTTGACCAGCGTCGACTTGCCCGAGCCATTGTGGCCGATCAGCCCGTAGACGCGCGAGCGTTGCAGTTCGAGCGTAACCGGACCGAGCAGCGTCCGTTCGCCGACTGCAAAGCGCACGGCGTCTATGTGGAAGGCAGTCTGATTTGCAGCCACAGTGTTGGGCCTCTCTCGGGTTTCGCGCGCATCTTCACAATCCGGCTTTCGACGAGCGATGTCGGTTGACTATGAAACATGAGTTTACTAGTCAACAATGAAGATGACTATTTGAGTCAACAAAATGTCGCGACGCCCGCGTTGCGCCAGCCGCCGGTTTCCAGTGCATCGCGCAGCCAGCGGATCCCTTCCGCATATTCAACCGTCGAAAAACTGTCGAACCCCTTCTGGTGGGTGCACGGTCCATGATTCACCGGCAATCAGAACGCGCCCTGTCGTAGCCATCCTTTTCTCCCTTCGATTTTTTATGGCGGCGCTCACCGGCCCTGCCGATCTGGAGAAAAGCGCAATTTATGAAACCGGTTTAGTAAAGCGGTTTACATCTGGCATTTCCTATGCTGAAATCCTGATGGGAACACTGGCGAAAACGCCTCATGAAAAAGCCTACGGCATCGACGATCAGGAATGTGGCGCACGCGGCCGGCGTGTCGGTCACCACCGTCTCGCGTCATTTGAACGGCCGCATCAAGCTGCCGGCCGAGACCAGCGAGCGCATCCGGGCGGCCGTGGCCAAACTTGAGTATCGCCCCAACGCCATTGCGCGACGCCTGAGCAAAGGCAGCAGCGAGACCATCGGCCTGATCGTCTCCGACATCTCCTACCCATTCTTCGCCGCCATCGCAAGCGCGGCGGAAGAGGAGGCGAGCCGTCTCGGCTACAGCCTGGTGATGTTCAACAGCCGCAACATCGCGGCCAAGGAACTGGGCTTCCTGTCGCGCATCGACGACGCGCAGGTCGACGGCATTCTGTTGATGACCAACCATCCCGACGATGGCGCGCTGGTCCACAAGATCAATACCTGCAGCAATGTCGTGCTGGTCGACGAGGACGTTCCCGGCGCCATCGCGCCACGCCTGTTCGCCGACAATCGTCTCGGCGCCCGGCTTGCAACCGAGCATCTTCTCGATCATGGCCACCGGGCGGTCGCCTTTGTCGGCGGCCCGCCGGCGTTGCTCAGCAGCAAGGAACGGTTCGGCGCCTTCGAGGACAGTCTCAAGCGACGGAGCCTTGAGGTGAACCCCGACTACGTCTTCTTCGGCGACTATGACGAGCAGTCCGGTCTTGACGCTTTCCTGCGCTTTGCCGCCCTGGACAGTCCGCCGACCGCCATCTTCGCTTCCGCCGACATGCTGGCGCTGGGGATTTTGCAAGGCTGCCGCAGGCTCGGCATCGCCGTGCCTTCCGATCTGTCGCTGGTCGGTTTCGACGACATCCGCAATGTCGATCTTCTCGATCCGCCGCTGACTGCCGTGCACCAGTCGGCGGAGGAATTCGGCCGCCGCGCGGTCGGACTGCTGATCGACCATATCAACGGCGCCGAGATACCGGACGCAGCGCCGGTAGCGGTGAAGCTCATCGTGCGCCACTCCGTGGCCGCACCGCGCAAGGCGCATTGGAAACTGGCTGGAAACGCCTTGGCGGGAAAACTCCCGCCGGCAAGAGTGGGAATCTAACAGAGACGGATCAAATCCGCGAAGACCTGCCATCAACATCAACAATGGGAGAATGAACAATGACAAGCTCGCATTTCGCAAAAGACGCGGCTGAGATCGCGCTCGAGAAATTCAACCGCGGTGAGATCGATCGCCGCTCGTTCCTGATAGCACTTGGCGGCCTCGGACTTGCGGCCGCCTTCAAGCCTGGCGTTGCCCAGGCCGACGCTTCCGAAATCGTCGTCTGCAACTGGGGCGGCGCCGCGACGGATGCTTTCGCCAAGGCCTATGGCGACCCCTTCACCAAGAAGAGCGGCATGAAGGTGGTGATCGACGGGGCAGGACCCGCGATCGGCACCATTCGCGCCATGGTCGAGTCCGGCAAGGTCATCTGGGACGCCACCGACGGCGGCATGATCGACTCGCTGACGCTGGGCAAGGGCAATCTGGCCGAGAAGATCGACTACACGATCGTCGACAAGTCGCAGGTGCCGGAGAATTTCGCCGGCGAGTTCGGCGTCTCGAACTATGTCTATTCGAACGTGCTCGCCTATGACGCCGAGGCGACCAAGGGCGCAGCACCCACCGGCTGGACCGACTTCTTCGACACGGCGAAATTCCCGGGCAAGCGCACCATGTGCAAATGGATCCAGGGCCAGCTCGAATTCGTCCTCATGGCGGACGGCGTCGCGCCCGCCGACCTCTATCCGCTCGATGTCGACAGGGCATTCAAGAAGCTGAAGCCGATGCTCGCCGACATCATCTTCTGGGAAGGCGGAGCGCAGACGCAGCAATTGTTCCGCGAGGGCGAAGTCGTGATGGGCAATATCTGGCACACCCGCGCCAATCTGCTCAACAAGGAGACGCCCGACAAGTTCAAGTGGATCTGGGAGCAGAACATCCTTTCTGCTTCCGCCTGGTCGGTTCCCAAGGGCAATCCCGCCGGCAAGAAAGTGTTCGATTTCATCAATTCGACGCTCGATCCGGCCGGCCAGCTCGTGCTGCTGCAGATCATGGGCAACGGGCCTTCCAACCCCAAGACCCTCGCCTTGATGACGCCGGAGGATGCCAAGGTCAATCCGACGACCAAGGAGAATGCGGCCTCGCAGATCATGCTCAACCCGGCCTACTACGCCGAACATGAGACCGAGCTCCAGAACAAGTATCTGGACTTCATCTCGAGCTGACCGCGCGCCAACAGAGGAAAAGGGCTGCCGCCGGCAAGGCGGCGGCCCCCAAATCTGATGCGAAATCGATCCGACGCGAAATTGATCCGATGCGAACGATGCGAAATTTCAAGACCACAGCCCTGCTGCTGACGGTTCCCGCCAGCCTGATGGCGATCGGGCTCTATGCGGCGCCGATCCTGCAGGTTCTGGCGTTGAGCCTGACCGAGCCGAAGTTTGGGCTGGCCAACTATCAGAGCTTGTTCGCCAATGCTGCGGTCGGCCGCGTGGTGATGACGACGCTCAAAGTGTCGGTCATGACGACGGTGCTGACCGTGCTGGCGAGCTATATCGTCGCCTTTGCCATCATCCACATGTCGGCCGGCTGGCGCCGCATCTCGCTCTTCCTGGTGCTGGTGCCGTTCTGGATCTCGGTGCTGGTCCGGGCGTTTTCCTGGATCACCATCCTGCGCCGGCGCGGTGTCCTCAACAGCACCCTGATGGATATGGGCGTCATCTCGACGCCGCTCGACCTGGTCTACAATTTGCTCGGCGTCACCGTCGGCATGGTTCACTACATGATGCCGTTCGCCATCCTTTTGCTTTACGCCAATTTGTCCGACATCGACCGCCGCATCATGCAGGCGGCGCGCTCGCTGGGCGCGCGCCCGGCGACGATCTTCTGGCGCGTCTGGCTGCCGCTCAGCCTGCCCGGCATCGCGCTGGCAACCCTGTTCGTCTTCGTCTTCTCACTCGGCTTCCTGGTCACGCCGGCTCTGCTCGGCGCCGGCAAGACTTTGATGATCGCCGAATACATCTCGGTGCAGATTTCGAGCACCTCGCGCTGGGACGTCGCGACATCGCTGTCGACCATGCTGCTTCTGGTGGTCGGTATCATCGTCTTTGCCGCCATGCGCAGCCCGGCGCTGCGCGCCGCCTTCGTCGCGAGGCCGCAGCAATGAAGCCGCGGCGCATCATCGAGGTCGGCCTGCCGCGTCTGTTGGCCTGGTGCCTGCTCGGCTTCCTGTTCGTTCCGATCCTGGTGGTGATCCCGGTCGCGCTCACCGACCGCGATTATCTATCCCTGCCGCAGGACGGTGTGTCGATGCAGCATTTCGCGGCACTGGCCGACTGGAGCAAGGGCTGGTTGCCAAGCATGCTGACCAGCGCCGGCATCGCGCTAGCCTGCGCCGCCATCGCCACGGCGCTCGGCGTCGCCTTCGCCGTCGGCGCCTGGGCGGCGGGCGGCTGGTGGCCGTCGCTGATGCGCATCCTGCTTTTGTCGCCGATGATCGTGCCGCCGATCATCTACGCCGTCGGCATGGTCAAGCTCTGGGCACGGCTGTCGCTGCTCGACAGCTATACCGGCGTCATCCTGGTGCATGTCGTGCTGGCGCTGCCGTTGACGGTGCTGGCCATCGGCGCGTCGCTCTCCAATCTCGACCAGCGGTTGGTACAAGCGGCGAGAAGCCTCGGCGCCAGGCCGATGACCGTGTTCGGCAAGGTGATATTGCCGAACATCATTCCGGGCGTTGCCGCCGGCGCCCTGCTCGCCTTCGTCGCGTCCTGGGACGAGATCACGGTGACGCTGTTCATCACCGGACGCGCCGTCGTCACGCTGCCGCGCCGCATCTGGACGAGCATCCAGGATGCCGTCGATCCGGCGCTGGCGGCGATCGCCACCGTCCTGCTCGTCATCACCGTGCTGGCGCTGGTCGCACGGGCGCTGATCGAGCACCGGCAGCAGATGCGAAAATCCTAGGTCAAACATCTCGAAACAATCGAAAGGAAAGGAATATCCATGAGCACTGCGATGAGCGACAACGAGTACCGCGAGAACAAGTTCTTCTCGATCTTCGGCTCCGTTCCGGAACCGGGCTTCGACACCGCTGAGGAGCAGATCCCGGTATGGGGCCGCCATTGGGGCTGCTCGAACGATGTCGGCAAGCTGCGCGCCGTCCTGATGCATCGGCCCGGCGACGAGCTTTCCGTCGTCGAGAACAAGCCGATGCCCGAGGTCGGTGGTTTCGGCGACCCGGAAAAAGGCTGGTACTGGATGGGCCGCACCATGCCTGATCTGCCGGCCATGCAGCGCGCCCATGACGAATTCACCGGCCTGCTGCGCTCGGAAGGCGTCGACGTCATTCTCGTCGACAAGGCCGCCCCCGGCGCGATGAAGCAGATTTACACGCGCGACAGCGTCATCGGCATTCCCGGCGGCGCCATCGTCACCCGCCTGGCGCGGCGGGTGCGTCGCGGCGAGGAACTGCCGGTGACCCGGGCACTGGCCAAGGCCGGATGCCCGATCCTCGGCACCATTCACGGCTCGGCCGTCTTTGAAGGCGGCGGCTTTGCCTTCATCGATTCCAAGACCGCCGTCTGCACGGTCTCCATCGCCTGCAACCCGGAAGGCGTGCGGCAGGTCGAAAGCATTCTCGCCGGTCTGGGTGTCGAGCTGATCAAAGTGCCGATGCCCGGATACCGTATTCACATCGACGGCGCTTTCATTATGGTCGACGTCGAGACGGCGATCGTCAATGTCAACGAACTGCCCTATCCGTTCATCGAATATCTGGAGAAGCGCGGCATCAAGATGATCGAACTGCCTCCCGAGGACAGCGCCATGTCGCTCAACTGCCTGGCCGTCGCGCCCGGCCGCGTGATCATGCATGGCAGCCGCTCGAAGCGCCTGGCCGACAGGCTCGACGCCGCCGGGATCACCGTGCTGACCTGCAATTACGAGACGGTCGAGCTTGGCGGTGGCGGCCTGCATTGCTCGACGGCGCCGCTGATCAGGGATCCGATCTGACATGGTCCCATCCGATATGGCGCCGATCTGACATGGCATTGCTGGTCATCGACGATCTGGCGAAGGCCTATGACAAGGTCACTGCCTTGACCGGGATCAACCTCTCGGTCGAGGCGGGAGAGTTCGTCACCTTGCTCGGCCCCTCGGGGTCCGGCAAGACGACCTTGCTGATGTCGCTGGCCGGCTTCACCACGCCGAGCAAGGGCACGATCAGCCTCGACGGCAAGGACATCACCCATGTCGACCCGGAGGACCGCAATTTCGGCTTCGTCTTCCAGGGTTATGCGCTGTTCCCGCATCTGACCGTCGCCAACAACATCGCCTTCTCGCTCAGAGTCCGCAAATGGGAGAAGGCGAGGATCGCCGCGCGGGTGACCGAGATGCTGTCGCTGGTCGGCCTCGACAATCTGGCCGAACGCAAGCCGCGCGAATTGTCCGGCGGCCAGCAGCAGCGTGTCGCCATCGCCCGCGCCTTGGCCTTTGGGCCGCGTATCCTGCTTCTCGACGAGCCGCTTTCGGCGCTCGACCGCATGCTGCGCGAAACGATGCAGAAGGAGTTGAAGCGGCTGCATCGCGAAACAGGGGTGACCTTCGTCTACGTCACTCACGACCAGGAAGAGGCGATCGCCATGTCCGATCGCATCGCCGTGTTCAACCATGGCCGCATCGTCGAGATCGGACCGCCGCGCGACCTCTACAAGAAACCTTCGACCCGCTTCGTCGCCGGCTTTCTCGGCGAGAACAATTTCTTGACCGGCCACCGCGCCGATGACGATGAGACGATGGTCGAGGCGTTCGGCACGCGCTTCGGCTTTCCCCTGGCCAAAGGCCGCGAGCGGCCCGGCGACAGTATGACCGTATGGGTGCGCCCCGAGGACATCCGCGTCGGCCAGGCGACGGGGGACGAGATCGGCTTTCGCGCCACGGTGGTCGAGAATTCCTTCGTCGGCGCGCTCGAGCGCATCCTGCTCCGGACGGCGACCGGCGAAGAGATCGTGGCGACGCTGCGTTCGGAGGCAGCCGTGGCGGCCGTGCCCGGACAGGTCATCGACTGCAGGATCGACCCGTCCGCCATCGGCGTGCTGCCGAACGAAGCCAAGGGGTCTTGAGCCGACGAACATATCTGGCCGCGGAGGAGAGAAAAATGATCAAGGCGACACCTTTCGATTTCCCCTATGACGGCAGGCTGGTTGCTGAAAATACCGCGCTGATCGTCATCGACCTGCAGCAGGATTTCCTGTCGACATCTGGCTATTTCGCCAGGCAAGGCTACGATCCAAGCCCGCTGCGGGCCATCCTGCCGACGGTCAACCGCCTGATCGCGGCCGCCCGCGCCGCAGGCCTGAAAATCATCCATACACGGCAAGGCTACCGCGCCGACATGGCCGACATGACGCCCTACGAGAAATGGCGCCGCAAGCGGGCCGGTCTCGAGGGGACCGACATCCTGCTGCGTTCAAGCCCAGGTTTTCAGATCGTTCCCGAGATCGACGTCGCGCCTGAGGACATCATCGTCGACAAGACCTGCAACGGCGCCTTCACCTATACTGATTTCGAGCATGTGCTGCGTGCGCGCGGCATCACCCATCTTTTGTTTTCGGGATGCACGACCGACGTCTGCGTACATACGACCTTGCGCGAGGCCTGCGACCGCAATTTCCAGTGCCTGACCATCTCGGACGCCTGCGCCAGCGGCGACAGATACGCGCATGAGGCCGCGCTGCACATGGTAACCGTCGAAAACGGCATCTTCGGCGCACTGACGGATTCAAGCGCCGTCATCGCCGGCCTGTCGCAACTTTCCGGCAAGGGCCACCGAGATGTCTGACGAGACCGCCGGCACACCGGCTGTAACCGGCCGGCTTTACATTTCGCTGATGCCATTGACGGACAAGGGGCTGGCCGAACTCGCCGGCAGTCCCGATCGCCGGAAAATCAGCGAGGAGCGGGTCGCGGCCCTTGGCGGCAAATCCCTCGCCTTCTATGCCACGCTCGGTGCCTATGACTTCGTCCAGGTCTTCGAAATGCCTGATAACGAGGCCATGCTGCAATATGTGCTGACGGCTCGCCGTGACGGCTTCGTCGAGCCGCTCATCCTGCCGGCATTCGACCCGCCGACCTTCGGCGCTATTGTCGGGCGCGTCCTGAAATAACCAGCATTCAGCCGGCGCGTGCTTCCCGGATCACGCGGGACGCAAACGCCCGGCTGCTGAGCGCGCGGCGCGCCAGAGCATTGCGCGGCAGCGCGATCGTTCGGCGGCCAGCCATTGCGATCGCACGCGGCCGGTCGACGCCGACGACCATTCAACTCCGATATTGTGAAACAGCACGTCGATATCCCTGCAAGTCAGGACCGGTAAGCCAGTATCCCGGGAATTAGGGAATAAACCCTAGAACGACTGCCCCGGTGAACACGAACGCAAGGGCGAAGACGAGATAGGCAAAAGCGCCCGCATAGGCCGGACGAAAGCTCTGGGCATCGTCCAGCTTTTGGCTGTCGCGGTCAGTTTGAGCGTTCTGGATATAGGACATATCGACCTCCGTCTCGGCGATTAACCTATAAAATCAGTAGACTTTGTCGAGTGCTATTTTCGGGCGGATATTGGAATAATTTACTCAAAATACGCAACAAATTAGTTTCTCTTTTCGTACCCTGGCTGGCCGGTACAAGTCCGCCTCTTGCCTCGCTCTCGCCGCCATCGCCTGATGCCGTCGCCGGCAGAGCCGTATCCGGCGTTTCGCTTGGCATGAGGCATGGCAT
The DNA here is from genome assembly GCF_002529485.1 of Mesorhizobium sanjuanii. Lineage (NCBI taxonomy): Bacteria > Pseudomonadati > Pseudomonadota > Alphaproteobacteria > Hyphomicrobiales > Phyllobacteriaceae > Mesorhizobium > Mesorhizobium sanjuanii. Next base: position 6,917 of record NZ_NWQG01000221.1, on the reverse strand, counting down.
CGCCGCGCAAGCGGGCGGCAATGTTACGGGACAAGCCTCCTGTCGCTGGGCGGCACGTAGCCTTCCATGCCGAACAGCATCAGGACGAGCGACACCAGGAAGAAACCGACCGCCACACCGAGCGCAATCCGGGCGTAGAGTTTGTAGACGTCGCTCAAGACGGTGCCGAACACCCGTCGTGCCGAGCCATCGGCCGGGCGCGATTTCTCGTCGAGATAAAGCCACACTTCGGTGTGTTTGGGATTCTTGATGCCTGCGGTCATGGCTTTCCACATCAGTGCCAGTGCCATGGTCAGCGTAAGGAACGCGCCGGAGCGAAAGGCGGATACCGGATTGAAGGAGAAGCCGATCATGACACAGCCGATGGCAAGCGATCCGAACATCACGGCGCGCCCGATGCACTCCACAGCGACCCGCCTGATCTCGTCCATCGGCTGCCTCGGCAACAAACTGGCCAAGAATGTGCGAGCTCTTCGACCATATCAAATCACTTTAAGGCGAACGGACACGCCGGCGCAGCTCCGGCTGACCCGGCGCATCGTTGCGAACGCCATAGCCCGAAATTCAGCCGTCGACGCGGCCTGCCGGCGCGCCTTATGCTGCGGGACATCCGGCAGGAGAGGGCTTTTCGGCCATGTCGAAGGGGGTGGGAATGAAACGGGCGACCGGCGCGACACCACTGATTGCCATAGCGGCTGCGGCGGTTGACACGGAAACAACCGGGCTCGACGCCACAAAGGCACGCGTGGTCCAGATTGGCGCGATCGGCATCGCGCATGGCAAGGTCGTCCAGGAACCTCGGTTCAATCTCCTCATCGATCCTGGTGAAGCAATCCCGCCTGAGGCCTCGCGCGTCCACGGCATCACGGATGCCGATGTTGACGGAGCCGGGAGCTTCCTGGATGCGTGGGCGCCATTCCAGGAGTTCGTTGGAGACCGCATCCTCGTCGGCCACTCGATCGGCTTCGACCTGGCGGTATTGAAACGCGAATGCCAACGCGCCCGTTTGCCATGGAAAAAGCCTCGGTCGCTGTGCGTCCGGCTTCTGGCAACCATAGCAAATCCCGATCTGGCGGACCATTCGCTGGACATGATCGCCGCCTGGCTTCGCCTGGAGATAGCTGGCCGCCATACGGCACTGGGCGATGCGATCGCGGCGGGAGACATCTTTGCCGCGTTGATTCCGCAATTGCGCAAGCGCAACATCCGAACGCTCGGAGAAGCCGAGGTCGCCTGCCTTGCCCTTTCGCACACTCTCGAAGCCGGCCATCGTGCCGGCTGGGTTGAGCCGGTGTCGCGACCCCAGGTTCCCGCGTTTCAGCCGGTCGATCCATATGCCTATCGCCATCGCGTCGGCAGTCTTATGAGCGGCCCGCCAGTCGTGGTGAAATCGGTCGAACCGACCAAGCAGGTCATCGACCTTATGGTCAGGCGCAAGATCAGCTCGGTCCTCGTGTCAGACCGAGGAGCGCCGGACCAACCGGTCGTGGAGTACGGCATCGTTACCGAGCGCGATCTGATGCGCCGCATATCATCCGACGCCGAGCGCGTTTTTGAGCTACCGATCGGAAGCATCGCAACGCGACCGCTGATAAGCATCCGCGCCGCTGCATTCGCCTATCGAGCGATCGGGCGCATGGATCGGCTGAAAATTCGTCACCTCGCCGTCCGCGACGAGGCGGGCATGCTGGTCGGCGTGCTTTCGGCGCGCGACCTGCTGAGGCTGCGCGCCACCGCGGCCATCAATCTCGACGACACGATCGAGCATGCCAAGGACGTCGCCGAATTGGCGGCCGCCTGGTCGATGCTGCCGGGCGTCGCGCGTTCGCTCATCGGCGAGGAGATCGACCCGCGCGTGGTGGCGGAAATCATCAGCGAGGAACTTTGCTCCCTTACACGCCGCGCCGCCGTGCTTGCGGAACAACAGATGCAGATCGAAGGTCACGGCCCGCCGCCCTGTGCCTACGCCGTGCTCGTGCTCGGCTCCGGTGGCCGCGGCGAAAGCCTGATGGCGCCCGATCAGGACAACGCCATCGTCTTTGCACATGGCGAGCCGGCGGGGTTCGAAGACAGCTGGTTCAAGAATCTCGGCGCCAAGCTCGCCGACATGCTCGACATCTCCGGCGTGCCGTATTGCAAAGGCGGGGTAATGGCCGCGAACGCGGCATTCCGCGGAAGTCTCGACACCTGGAAGGGGCGCGTCGAAGACTGGGTTCATCGCCACCGACCGGAGGACCTCCTCAACGTCGATATCGTCTACGACCTGAGGCCGGTTCACGGCGACATGACGCTGGCCGCGCAGTTCATCGACCATGCATATGACCGCGGCCACGCCGAGCCGGTATTCGCGAAGCTTCTCGGCGAGCAGATAACAACTGGCTATCCCTTCACGCTTTTTGGTGGCTTTCAGCTTGAAAATGGCCGGCTGGACATCAAGAAGCATGGTCTTTTTCCGATCGTTGCGACCGCTCGCACTCTTGCAATCCGCCACGGCATCCGCGAGCGGAGCACACGCGCCCGGTTCGAGAAACTCGCCGCGCTGGACATTGGCGGCGAGCGCGACATCAAGGCAATGCTGGCTGGCCATACCATGCTGATCGGGCTGCTGCTCGGTCAGCAGACGCATGACATCTACGCTGGCATTCCTGCCTCCAACCGCATCGAGATCGGTGCCCTTACGCGCGAGCAGCAGGCAGAGCTCAAGCGCCTCATCAAGCGCCTTCAGTCAGCACCCGACCTGGTGCGGGACCTGATGTTCGCATAGCCGGCGACGCTCGGACGGCGCAAGGCCGAAGGATCCCTGGAATATCGTCGTGCTGGGACAAAGGTCAGGTGCGCGCCGCGCCAAGCAGTTCGTCGACAAGGGCGCTGCGGTCAGCCTGCGCAAGGAAATCCTCATGCGCGCGCAGCAGATTCATTCTCAGGAAGTTGAAAATGTAGTCGTAGTCGTTGGTCAGGAGATTGGGATGGATCGGGACCGCCTCGAAGACCGTTCGCGCCAGCGGCTCGGGGATTTCACGCACCGGCCGCGACGGACCGGTCTGCGTGGCGGCGAGGCGCTGTCGTGTCAGTTCGGCGGCGTCCTCCCAGAAGGCGGGAGGCGAACCCTCCGGAACGGCATATTTGGAGAAGCTCGCCAGGGCCACCTTTTCCAGCGCCGCCGGCAGGCCGCGCTGGCGCGACCCGGCGGGTTCGCGCAGCGCCCCCTCAACCATTTCCGCCACGATGGCGTAGCACGCAGGGTAGGCGCGCCAGCGTGAATGGTTCAGTGCCGCCTGGAACTCCTTCTCGCTGAACAGCTTCTGCCAGTAGACCCCTGCCCTGACGCGGCAGAACTCGACGATGCTTTTCTGCGCCAGGAAGGCGGCGCGCGAATCCATGAAGTCAGCCAGTTCGGCAGCGCTGCCGATCGGCTGTGGCTTGCGCAGGAACTCGGGCAACAGCTTGTTCAGCAGGCTCACGGCGCTCTCCCTTCTTTTTTGTTTGCGACCGATATTGACCGTTTAGCCTTCGCGACACCGCGCCGCCAGTCCTCTCACCGATTCTAAAGTCGTATGAACAGCAGCAACAAGAAGTGTTACCGGTATAAAGCACGGTCGGCTGATTCTATACCCGGCCGCCAATATGCCGGAGGACTTCCGCGTTAGCGGAAGAGGCAAGCTTTAAACGGCGCCTTGCGGTCGAGACGGTTCGCAAGCTGCGCAACCAAGGGAGGGTTCAACGCCATGGCGACGCCAGATCGCGTAAGTTATTGGAACAAGACCAGGGGCCTCATGTTCGTCATGTTGGGCCTGTGGGTGTTCTTCGGTTACTTCATCCACCTGTTCGCGGTGCCACTCAACACCATCGTCATTTTTGGTTTTCCGCTCGGCTTCTACATGGCCGCTCAGGGTTCGCTCATAGCTTTCGTCGTCATGCTGTTCTGGTTCGCCCGCAAGCAAAACAGCATCGACGAAGAGCATAACGTCGCTGAAGATTGATCGGGGGGAACTTCAATGGCTAACACGACAGCTACCACGGCAGGCGGAGGCGACTTCACTTCCAATCTCGGTCGCATCTACGGCATTTACACCGGCGGCTTCATCGCCTTCATCATCCTGATGGCAATCTTGAGCGCGATGGGCGTCCCGAACAGAATCATCGGCTATCTGTTCGTGGCGTTCACGATCACAATCTACGCCGTCATCGGCATTCTCAGCCGCACCATGCAGGTCGGCGAGTACTACGTGGCCGGGCGCCGGGTCCCGGCGATCTACAACGGCATGGCGACAGGCGCCGACTGGATGTCCGGCGCGTCCTTCGTCGGCATGGCCGGCACGCTCTATCTGCTCGGCTATGACGGCCTCGCTTTCGTGCTGGGCTGGACAGGCGGCTACGTGCTCGTGGCCATTCTCGTTGCGCCCTATCTGCGCAAATTCGGCGCCTACACGGTTCCAGACTTCCTGTCGGCGCGCTATGGCGGCAATCTGGCGCGCTTCATCGGCGTGGTCGTGCTGTTCTCCTGCTCTTTCACTTATGTGGTGGCGCAGATCTATGCGACCGGCATCATCTCGGCACGCTTCCTCGGCCTCGACTTCAACGTCGCAGTCTATGTCGGCCTTGCCGGCATCCTGGTCTGCTCGATGCTGGGCGGCATGCGCGCCGTCACGTGGACGCAGGTCGCGCAGTACATCGTGCTCATCATCGCCTACCTGATCCCCGCCATATGGATGTCCACCGTGAAAACCGGCGTGCCTATCCCGCAATTGATGCAGGGCCAGGCACTCGCGAGCATCACCGCGCTTGAAACGGCGCAGAACATCGCGACGCATCACATCACGCCGTTCGTGCATGGCGGCTACAATGCGCTCAACTACTTCCTGCTTATTCTCTGCCTCATGGTCGGAACGGCATCCCTGCCGCACGTCCTGATGCGATATTTCACCACTCCGTCGGTGCGTGAAGCGCGTGTCTCGGTCGCCTGGTCGCTGCTGTTCATTTTCATCCTCTACTTCACGGCGCCGGCCTACGCGGCGTTCGCCAAATGGACGATGCTCGACCTGGTGGCATCGGGCCTGACGCCCGAAAACATCAGTGAGAAAGCCGGATGGATGATGCGCTGGGCGGCAGCCGACGGCACGCTCGTACAGATCTGCGGCAAGGCTGCCACTGACGCCGCGGCGATTGCAGCCGCCTGCGCCGAAAAGGGTGTGACGGCACTTTCCTTCGCCGACATCAACCTCAACGCCGACATGATCGTGCTGGCCACGCCCGAAATGGCCGGCATGCCTTACGTCATCTCGGGCCTCGTCGCCGCCGGCGGTCTTGCCGCCGCGCTATCGACGGCGGACGGCCTGCTGCTGGCCATAGCCAACGCGCTCAGCCACGACATCTACTACAAGATGATCGACCAGAATGCTCCGACCGCCCGCCGTCTGGTGGTGTCGCGTGTTTTGCTCGTGCTCGTGGCCATCGCCGCCGCCTACGTGGCGTCGACCAAGCCGGGCGACATCCTGGCCATGGTGTCATGGGCATTCTCGCTCGCCGCCGCGGGTCTCTTCCCCGCATTGGTGCTCGGCGTCTGGTGGAAGCGCACGAACTCTGCCGGCGCTGTCGCGGGCATGATCGCCGGTTTCGGCATCTGCCTGTATTATTTGCTCGGTACCCGCTACGGCGCAGTGGGCTTCTACGAAACGTGGAGTGGCCTGTCCGCGGCACCGGCTGACGCCATCGCGAAATATGCGGAGCTGAAGACGGCCTGGGCTTCCGCGGCTCCGGACGCGCAAGCGGCTGCATGGGCAGCGCTCGACAAGCACGCCCAGACCATCGCCAACTGGTGGGGCGTCAAGAACCTGTCGGCTGCCGCGTTTGGCCTGCCTGTCGGCTTCCTGGTCATGATCGTTGTCTCCAGGCTGACCAAGGAACCATCTACGGCAATGCAGGAGTTCATCGAGGAACTGCGCATACCGCGCGGCAAGCAGATGATGGAAGAAAAGACCGCCTGATCCCGCACAGGGACCGGCGCTCGAGGCGGGGTCCGGCGACGGACCCCGCTTTCATTTCGGGGGCGCCGCTGTCATAACGCGGCGGCGCCGCTCCTTGGAAAATTCCACATGAACAATCTCTGGTCCTACTGGTATTTTCACATACCGAATTTCATCCTTGCCGCCGCGATGTACACGCTGATGGGGCGTCTTCTGCTCGGCCTCTTCGTGCCCGAAAGCTGGGACAACTACATCTGGCGCTTCTTCAAGAGCGTCACGGACCCGATCCTGCGGATGGTGCGAACCATCACGCCGTCGATCCTGACCCAGCCGGTGGTGATCGTCTTCAGCGTGCTCTGGCTTATGGCCTTGCGCGTGGGCTATCTCGCCTTGCTGATCAATTTCGGCGTTGCGCCGATGGCTTCACAAGGGGGTTGAGGCAATGGACAGAAACGCTCTTGTGCCTGTCATGGCGGTCGCCATCGTCAACGGTATCTTTTCGCCGTGGGTGCTGATGGTGTTCCTGCTCTATCCGGTCTGGTATCCGGGCTGGGCCCCTCCCTCAAGTCAGATCGTTTACATGGCAAGTGCGCTGATCCTGTCGACGGTGACCATTATGCTCGCCGGCGTGCCGGCTGCCCTCTATGAACGCTGGTCGGCGAAGCCCAGCAGCATCGTCGTCTCGTCTATCTGGCTTGCCGGTACGGTTTTGCTGACGCTGCCGGCGCTGCCGAATGTGATGCGGGCGCTCAGCGGCTAATGCATGTCGCGCAAAAGTGTGCAGCGGTTTTGCGATGACGACATGCATGAAAACAAGAAACTTAAAGTATCCGTTTTGATCAAGGGGTTTTTGGTGTCCATTTTCGCTGCGCCTTGAGGAGAGCGTTTGCGAGGATGATGAGCTTTCGCATCAATGCGGTTATGGCGACCTTTGGGGGTTTTCCAGTCGCCTTT
>NZ_NWQG01000220.1:0-22603 GCF_002529485.1 Mesorhizobium sanjuanii | reverse complement strand
GATCCGCGCGTCCATGATCTCGACGAAGCGCGCGCAGAGACCGGCCTGCGACTTGATCTTCAGCTTGCGGTAGATATCGCGGTGACCTTCGCCGACCGATGTCGGCGACGACGCGGCGCTTGAGCAGCTCATTGCCGGAACGCTGGACAAGCATGAGAGCATCGCTTGAGACCTGTGCTTTTCGTCACCGGCTTCCCTTATTTCAACGCCTTTCCGGCACATTATTCCGCGACCGTTACCCGTGCCGTTGGTCAACCGTAGGACAATGGTCTGGCTGACATGGGACTTCAGTCTCACGGCGTTGATTTTTGTTTTATATCAAATGGTTAGGGGGCCACTCGGTTGCAAGGCCGCGTATCGAGCGCATTTGTCTAAAGTTCACCCTATACAATTAGCGATTTCTCATACGATGCTCCCCTAGCGGTTGGGGCGAAGGGTGGCGATTCCCCGAGGAGGTTACCATGACAAATCGAAAGACTCTGTTCGCGGGGCTTGCCGCATTGGCGCTTCTGGCGTCTCCCGCGCTCGCCGGAGCCGGCGGCAACGGGCACGGCGGTGGTGGCGGCAACGGGCATGGCGGCGGTGGCGGCAATGCCGGCGGCAACGGTGGCAGCAGCGGCCATGGCAATGGCAAGAGCGGCGCTTCGCACGGCAAGTCGTCGGCCCGGGGGCAGGCAGCCAAGGCGAAAACCACGGTCGATGCGACCACGCAGGTCTCGTCCGTGCACAAGGAGAAGAACATCCACGCCAAACTCGGCCGGCTGAACTCGCTGCAGCGCAACATCAATGCCTACATGAACTCGAAGAGCAAGAAGTTCGCTGCCATTCAGGCTTTCGTGACGCAGTCCGCCAAGGCCAAGGTCGCCCAGGCCGCGGTTGACGCGGCCCAAGCTCAGCTGGATGCGCTGAATTCGCAGTTGAGCGCGCTGACGTCGCTGACGCCCGATCAGATTGCCGCCATGTCGCCCGAAGACCAGGCGGCCCTGCCTGGGCAGATATCGGCTCTGCAGGCCGAGGTCACCGCCCAGGAGGCAGTGGTCGCCGCCGCCAATGACGCGGCGCAGGCGGCATCCGTCGGCACCGATGATGCATCGCTCGACGCGGCGCTGACGGAGATGGCAAACAAGCCTGTCGACGCCGAGGTCACGGCCTGGGCCCAGGGCGTCCTTGCCGACAAGATCGACCAGACAGCCGCCGCGATGCAACCGGCGCCGTAGCGAATCGCCGCCGAAACGGCAGTAGCCAGTCAAAGAAGATGCCGCTGGGTTCTCCCGGCGGCATTGCTGCTTTACAGCTCACACGTGCTTGCGGCCGCCGGTCTCGCGGAACCAGCTGTCGGGATAGGGGTACCACCAGCCCTGGATCTCCGGTTTGTGATCGATGATCACCATCTTCGAGCGGCGGAAGGCGTCGAGGCCCTGCCGCCCGAGTTCGCGGCCGAGGCCTGACGCCTTCCAGCCGCCGAAGGGCAGGGCGTCATTGTCGATCAGCGGGTTGTTGACCCAGACCATGCCGGCCTCGAGCCGTTCGGCGGCCTCATGGGCCTCGGCAAGATCGGTGGTGAACACCGAGGCGCCGAGCCCGAACGGGCTGTCATTGGCGAGCCGGATCGCCTCGTCGAAATCTTTCACGCGGCAGATGGCGGCGACTGGCCCGAAACATTCCTCGCGCACGATCGCCATGTCGGGCGTGATGCCGGTCAGGATCGTCGGTTCGTAGAACCAGCCGGTGTTGTGCGCCGGCGGAATGCGCGCGCCGGTGATCGCCCTGGCGCCATGAGAGATTGCATCGTCGACCAGCCGCATGACCTTGGTCCGCGCCGCCTCGCTGACTAGCGGGCCGATCTCGCTCTTATCCAACCCGTTGCCGATGCGCAGCGCCCGTGTCTTTTGAGCAAACAGCTCGACGAAGCGGTCATGCACGGCGTCGACGACGAAGAAGCGTTCGGCCGAGGTGCAGACCTGGCCGGTGAGGTGGAAGGCGGCGGTGACGGAGCCGGCCGCCGCCACCTCCAGCGGCGCGTGTTCACTGACGATCAGCGGATCGCTGCCGCCGGCCTCGATGACGCAGGGTTTCATGCGTTCGGCGCAAGCAACCGCGACCGCCTTGCCGGCGGCGACCGAGCCGGTGAAGGCGACGGCGTGGGTGCGGTCGGAAGCGATCAGCGCCTGCGCCGCGGCCGCGCCGCCGGGCAGGCAGGAGACCAAGCCTTCGGGCAAGGAGCGGAACACCGTCATGTATTCCAGCGTCGACAGCGTCGTCGCCTCGGCCGGCTTGATGACGCAGGCATTGCCGGCGGCAAGCGAGGCGGCGACCGTCCAGCACATCAACAGGATCGGAAAGTTGTAGGGCATGATGTGCACTGAAGTGCCGTAAGGCTCGTAGCGCGCATATTGGAACGAACCCGCCTGCGTCGTGCCGGCGACTTTGCCGGCCTCGTCGCGCGCCATCTCGGCATAGTAGCGGAAGATCGGTGCGCAATTGGCGATCTCGCCGATCGCCTCGGGATAGGGCTTGCCCATCTCGCGCACCATCAGTTCGGCGCAGCGGGTGAAGTCGGCTGCCTCGATGGCGTTGGCGACGGCATGCAGATGTTTGGCGCGGCTCTTGGCGTCGAGTTTTTTCCACGCGGCTTGCGCCTTGGTCGCCGCAGTGAGCGCGGCGTCGATCTCGCCTTCGCTGGCGGCGGCAATTGCGCCCACGGTCTCCAGCGTCGCCGGGTCGATCACCGGTTTTGCCGTGCCGGTCATCGGCCGGTAATCCGGATTGACGAAGAAGGCCGGCCGGTCAGCGGAGAAGTCCATGGTCGTCCTTTCAGGCCCGCTCAGCGGATCATGTAGACTTTCTTGATCGTCTCATGGACGGTGCAGACGCCTTTCCAGTCCTGCGGGAAGAACGCCGCCGTGTCCGGCTCGATCTCGATCACCTCGCCGGATTCATGGACATAAGTGCAGCGGCCCTCGAGGAAGTGGCAGAACTCGTCGCGGGTGACATGGCAGTGCCATTTGCCGGGCGTGCAGACCCACAGGCCGCATTCGGAGCGGCCTTCCGGCCCCTTGTGCAGCAGTTTGCCCGAGGTGCGGGATTCGCCCTCGATCATGGTCGGGATGACACCCCAGTCGACGAGGTCGGTGATGGCGAGCGGGGATTGCATGATGGGCGTTGTCATTTCAGGAACTCCGGTGGCCGGCAGGTTTGCTTGAGCATGATCTTTTCCGAGAACCGGTTCCCACTTTTCGGGATCATGCTCTAGGCCAGCATGTAGATGTTGCGAATGGTCTCGTGGACGGTGCATTCGCCGGCCCAGCCGGCCGGGAACATGACCACCGTGGCGGCGGAGACCTCGATGACCTCGCCGTCGTCCGATCTGTAGGTCGCGCGGCCAGCAACGAAATGGCACAATTCGTCACGCGGGATGACCAGCCGCCAGCGACCCGGCGTGCAGACCCAGATGCCTGATTCCGGTTGGTTGTTCGGTCCCTTGTGCACCAGCCTGCCGGTGGAGTGCGAAGCCCCTTCCAGCGCATCCGGCTGGGCGCCCCAGTCGAGGAGATCTGTGCGAGAGGAGGCTTGATGAAGGTGTGGGGCGGAGGAGGTCATAGCAGCTTCTCCAGCAAACCCGCTGCTTTCTCCGGGCCGTTCTGCGACTGCATCTGCGCCGAGGTCTTCGCCAGCTTGGCCTTCATCGCCGGGTCGGTCAGGCAGGCTTCGATCCTGGCGACCAGCTCGGCGTCGCTCCAGTCGTAGCGCGGCATGCCGAAGCCGTGGCCGGTTTCCTCGACTCTTGTGGCGTTGTCGTGGCCATCCCAGACATAGGGCATGATGATGGCCGGCTTGCCGAAATAGAGGCACTCGGTGAACGAGTTGTTGCCGCCATGGTGGATCACGGCGTCGACCTGCGGGATCACCGAAGGCTGCGGGAACCAGCTCTCCACGATGACGTTGCCGGGCGCGTCAGTATACTGGTCCTTGTAGCCGCCGACATTGACCAGCGCCCGGTAGCGCGTCTTGCCCAGCATCGCGATGATGCGCTTCAACAAATCGACATCGCCGGCCCCGAGGCTGCCGAAGGACACGTAGAGCAGTGGCCCGTCATTGTTCTTGGCGAAGGTCGGCACGGCGTAGGGTTTCTCCTGCCGCACGCAGCCTTCCAGATACTGGAACTTCGCCGGGTCGAGCGGATGGCGGCGCTTGAACTTCGCCGCCTCGGGGTAGAGCAGCAAATTGAGATAGGGCGAGGCCTCGAAGAACTGGCCGACCGGATAGGACGCTTCGTTGTTGGCGGTGAGGAACGCATTGAAGTCGTCATGGATCGGCTTGATCACGGCGTTGAAATGGTCGCGGTAGCGCTGGTGCCCGGCATGGTCGTTCTCGCCGCAGCCGGAGAGATGCGGCGGGATGTCGTCATCCTCGATCTCGTTTTCGGAGCAGGAGATGACGCGCACCCACGGCTTGCCATACTGCTTGATCGCCGGGAACAGGATGACGTTGTCGACGCAGATCACGTCCGGCTTGATGGCATCGAGAACGCGCGGCAGATCCTTCTGCGCCCACTTCGCGCTGTCGACGATCGCCGTCCAGCAATCCTTCACATAATTGTCGACCTGGTCATAGGGGGATTTCCGGAAGTTCGGGATGTGGCCGTTGATGAAGTCCTCCCAGAACTTGGCCATCTGCTCCGGCGGCATCGGCTCGGAGAGGTTCACCGGATGCGCTTCGAAACCGTAGTCTTTGTAGACATCGATAAAGCCGGGATCCGACAGGAACACGGCCTTATGGCCATGTGCCTCGACCGCCTGGGCGATACCGACGGAATTGAGCGCCGGGCCAAAGGCTGCCTCAGGAAAAAACGCGATCGTCTTTTGCGCCATCAAGCTTCTCCATCAATCCTTGAAAATTCTGACATCGGCGGCATCCCAGCCGAGTTCGACAGTGTCGCCGGCCGAAACCGGCCGGCGGTCGGCGGCATCGGCGGTAACGCGAACCAGGAACGGTTTTGGCGACAGGGCGGTGCGGACATGCAGCTGCAGGTCGAGACCCTGATAGGCAAGCGCCTCGACGGTGCCGGCAATGCGGTTGGCGGTCTGAGCCTTGGGGAATAGCCGGATGCGTTCAGGCCGCACTGAAGCGACGGCTGCCGCACCGGGCGAGAGCGTTGCAGGCACCTTGCCCGTGATGCGCGTGCCATTGGCCGCCATCACGCCGTCGGCCACGGCCTTGCCCGGAACGAAATTCATGACGCCGATGAAGTCGGCAACGAAGCGGTCGGCTGGATACTCGTATACCGCGTGCGGCCTGTCGCATTGCAGCAGTTTGCCGTCCCTGAGCACCGCCATGCGGTCGGCCATGACCAGCGATTCCTCCTGGTCGTGGGTGACGATGACGAAGGTGATGCCGACCTCATGCTGCAGGCGCTTCAGTTCCAGTTGCATGGCGCCGCGCAGCTTCTTGTCGAGCGCGCCGAGCGGTTCGTCGAGCAGCAGCAGACGGGGACGCTTGACCAGAGCCCGGGCGAGCGCGACGCGCTGTTTCTGGCCGCCCGACAATTGCTCCGGCTTGCGGTCGGCGAAAGGCACCAACTCGGTTGTCGAGAGAATGGCGTCGACTCGAGAGCGGATCTCGGCAGCCGGCAAACGTTCCATTTCGAGGCCATAGGACACATTGGCCCTGACGCTCATATGCGGGAACAGAGCGTAGGACTGGAACATCAGATTGACCGGCCGCTTGTTGGGCGGGGTCCTGGCGATATCGCGACCATCGAGCAGGATGCGCCCGTCATTGGGCGTCTCGAAGCCGGCCAGCATGCGCAGCAGTGTTGTCTTGCCGCAGCCCGAAGGCCCGAGCAGGGCGAAGAACTCGTTCTCGCGGATGTCGAGCGAGATGCCGTCGACGGCGGTGACCCGGCCGAAATTCTTCGAGACCTTGTCGATCGACAGCAGCGTGCGCGGTTCGCTCATTGGCCGATGACCCCGCGGTTGAGCCGCTGCGACAAGGTCAGCGCGGTGATCGAGACCGCCATGACGATGGTCGCCAGCGCGTTGATCTCCGGCGTGATGCCGAAGCGGATCATCGCATAGATCTGCATCGGCAGCGTGGTCGAGGCGCGCCCGGCGCCTGATGTGAAGAAGGCGATGATGAACTCGTCGACCGACAGGGTGAAGGCGAGCAGCGCGCCGGCGATCACCGCCGGCAGGATGACCGGCAAAGTCACCCGCCGGAAGGTGGTGAGCGCCGAAGCGCCGAGATCGGCGGAGGCCTCGACGATCGACCAGTCAAAGCTCTTCAGCCGGGCGCGCACCACCGAGCAGACGAAGGCGAGGTTGAAGACGACATGGGCGAGGATGATGGTGTGCAGTCCCATGGTGACATTGAGCATGGAGAAGAATGAGAGCAGCGCGATGGCCAGCACGATGTCGGGAATGATCATCGGCGCGAAGATCAGCGCCTCCAACCCCTTGCCGTATTGGCGGCGCATCTCGATGCCGATCGCCAGCAGCGTGCCGAGAAGCGTGGCGATCGCGGTCGAGACCAGTGCCACGATCAGCGTGTTGAGGGCGGCGGACAGGATCGCTGAATTGCCGGCGAGCGAGGCGTACCATTTCAGCGAAAAGCCCGACCAGGCTGTCGGCAGCCCGCCTGCGTTGAAGGACAGCGCGACCAGCACGGCGATCGGGATGTAGAGGAAGGCGAAGACCAGCGAAAGCACGAGCCAAAGCGTGCGTCGCGTGGCGGGGGAGCGCTCAGCCATCGGCGTTGCTTCTCGCTTCGGCAACATGGCCCGACGCTCGATCGGCGGCGATAGCCTGCGCCATCAATACCAGCAGCATGATGGCGATCAGCGCCATGGCCAGTGCGGCGCCGAACGGCCAGTCATTGGCGGTCAGGAACTGGTCGTAGACGAGATTGCCGATCATCTGGAAGCGGCCGCCGCCGAGCAGCGCCGGCGTGACGAAATTGCCGATCGACAGCACGAAGACGAAGACGGCGCCGGCGGCGATGCCAGGCACGGTCAAGGGCAGGATGACCCGGCGAAACGTGGTCGCGGCCGAGGCGCCGAGGTCGCGCGAGGCTTCGGCGAGCTCCGGGTTGAGGCGCGACAGCGGTGCGTAGCAAGCAAGGATGACGAAGGGCAGATAGTTGTAGACCAGGCCGGCGATGACGGCGCCTTCGGTGTAGAGCATCGATGGCGGCTCGCCGGTGTAGCCGAACCAGCGCAACAGCTGGGTGACCAGACCTTCGCGGTTGAGCAGTACGATCCAGGCATAGGTGCGGATCAGATAGTTGGACCAGAAGGGCAGCACGGCGAAGAACAGCAGCACCGGCTGCAGCCGGCGCGGTGCGGCCGCGATGGCGTAAGCGGCGGCGTAGCCGATGATGACGGCGATCAGGGTCGCGGTGCCGGCGATGCGCGCCGAATTGAGGAAGATACCGGCATAGAGCGGGTCGAAGACCAGCCCGAAATTCTCCAGCGTGAAGGTGTATTCGATGCCGCCATAGGTGCCGCGCCGGAAGAAGGCGAGCGCCAGCACCAGCGCACATGGCACCACCATCAGGGCGGTAAGCCAGGCCAGCGCCGGCGCCATCAGCAGGGAGGAGCGAAGTCTGGTTTGGGACACGATTGCGGTACCGCATTCAACGATCGACGGCGGAAGCCCGCCGTCGATCGTGATCTCTGACTTTGAGGCTGCCTATTGCGCGGCCTTGATCTCGCTGACGATCTTGGAATAGTCGCGCTGGGCGTCGCCGACATCGCGCAGCTGTTCGAACTTGACGAGGTCGGCCACCGGCATCGCCATGTTGGGGAATTTGGCCAGGAAGTCGGCCGGCAGGCTTTCCATCGCCGGCTTGTTCGGCACCTTGTAGTCGATGTTCTGCGCCGCCCAGGCGTGGTTCTTGGCGTCGAGCATGAAGTTGATGAACTGGAAGGCGGCGTCCTTGTTGGCCGAGGCCTTCATCACCACCATCGTGTCGACCCACAGGTCCGAGCCTTCCTTGGGGATGACGTATTTGATCTCAGGCTTTTCGGCGATGCCATAATTGCACCAGCCGTCCCAGGCCTGCACCAGCAGCGCCTCGCCGGAGACGAGCTTCGAATAGAAGGTGGTGTCGTCGTAGGCGAGCAAGGTCTTCTTGGCCGAGATCAGCAGGTCCTTGACCTCGGCCATCTTGGCCGGATCGGTTTCGTTGACCGAATAGCCCTTGTCGAGCTGCCCGGCGGCCAGCAGCCAGCGGTCGGTCGCCAGCATGGTGGTCTTGCCCTTGAGGTCGTCGGACGGGGCAAGCAGATCGCTCCAGCTGGTCGGTGCCACTTTCACCAGGTCCGATCGGTAGCAGAGGCCTGTCGTGCCCCAGGTGTAGGGTACGGAAAAGGCATTGCCGACATCGTGCGGCAGCTTGGTCGCCTCGGGATAGAGGTTGGCGAGATTGGCGACCTTGGCGTGGTCGATCGGCTCCGTCAGGCCGAGCTTGTTCAGCACCTCGGCGAAAGGCGAGGAAACGAAGACGACGTCATAGCCCTTGCCGCCGGAGGCGACGAGCTTGCCCATGATCTCCTCATTGGTGGCGTGGACGACCACCTCGCCGGAAACGCCGGTCGCGGTCTTGAAGGCGGCCATGGCATCGGGCGCCATATAGCCGTCCCAGTTGGAAATGACGAGGTCGGCGGCGGAAGCCGGCGCCGACAGCGCCAGGGCAAAGCCAAGCGCGATCGAGGATATCTTCAGCGAACGGTGCCGCGGTGTGGTGGCTGTCATGACAGACTCCCATTCTGGTTGATCGTCGAATTTCATTCGTCGGACCAGCGCTTGCGACCGTGCCGCCGCTTCGATCCTGTTCCCCGGTCTTTTTCTTGCCGATTGCAGTGACAGTACTATTGCAGAAAAAAGTACGTCAATCCATAATTTGTCGGACGCTCAAAGAATCTGGCCGATTGCGTTCGCAAGGATGATCGGCCAAACCGTATCGGCCACCTCCGTTCACGGGAACTGCCATGCAAGCCGCCGCCAGACGACCGCGCACCAACCATCTCGATCTCGCGCAGCGCATCCTCGATGTCGCCCGGCAGCGCGGCTTCGAAGCCGGCGCCCATCTGCCGGAGCAGCAGATCGCGTCGCTTTGCAATGTATCGCGCACCCCGGTACGGGCCGCGCTGCGGCTGCTTACCGAAAAAGGCGTGGTGCGCTGGGAAGCCGCCTCGGGCTATCGCCTGGCCATCGACCTGGCGGCGCAGGCGACCATGACCGCCGACCTGCCTGTTACCGAGGAGGACGAACTCGCCGAAAAGATCCTGCGCGACCGGTCGGCGCGCCGGTTGGATCAGACGGTCACCGTCGGAGCGCTGATGCGGCGGTACGACGCCGAGCGCAAGACGGTACTAAAATCTTTAAAGAAACTGACCGAGGAAAATCTGCTGGACCGCGCGCCGGGACAGTCCTGGCTTTTCAGGCGAACACCGGACGATCCGGAGGCACAAGGCGAAAGCTACGAATTCCGCCTGCTGCTGGAACCCGCCGCCATTCTGACACCGGGCTTCAGGCTCGACGGGACACGGGCCGCGGCTTTGCGCCAGGGCATGGAAGCGTTGCTGGCGCTGCCCGATGCGGCCTTCGATAGCAGGGAGTTCCAGCGGCTGGACATCGAGTTCCACTCGATGATCGCCGACGGTTGCGCCAACCGCTTCGTCACCGATGCGCTGTCCGATCACCTCAGGCTGCGCCGGCTGCCGGGCGTCTATGCCGGCGTCAACGTCTTCCGGCTGAAGCAATCGCTGCGCGAGCATCTCACCATGCTCGACCATCTGGAGAGCCGGCAGTTCGAGGTTGCGGCCGACCTGCTTCGCGTGCATCTGCGCCTGTCGCGCAACCAGCGGCCACAGGCGGCCAGTCGCGGGGCGCCTGCATTGTTCGGCATGATCAGCCGGCCGGATTGACGAGGATCATGCGCAAAGCCAGTCCGACCATCGCGCTGTTTCCGGAAGCGAGCTTCGGCGCGGCGCTCAACTGCGTCGGCATCGCGCAGGCGCTGCGCGCCCGCGGCGCCCGGCCGGTGTTCATCTGCCATGCCGGGTTCTCCGGCGTCTTTGCCGACTATGGTTTCCAGGAATACCAGCTGCCCACCGACGATCCGCTGAGCGACAGCGAACGCCAGAGCTATTGGCAGGCTTTCGTGCGCCGCCATCTGCCGCATTTCAGGCTGAGCCCGGTCGACCAGCTCGAAACCTATGTCGCCCCGACCTGGCAGGCGATCGTCGACACCGCGGCCAATGCCGAAGCGCCGCTGCGCCAATTGCTGACGCGGCTGAAGCCCGACGCGGTGGTGCTCGACAATGTCATCATGTTTCCGGCACTCGCCGCCGCCGGCTGCCCATGGGTGCGGGTGGTCTCCTGCGCCGAGACCGAGCTTCCCGATGCCAATGTGCCGCCCTATTTGTCCGGCCTCGCCGCCGATGATCCGGGCCGCGCGGTCTTCGAGGCGCGCTACCTCGCGGCGGTCGCGCCGGCGCACGACCGGTTCAACCGGCTTCGCACCGAGGCCGGCCTCGCTCCGTTGCCCAAGGGGCTGTTCCTGGAGGCCTCGCCCGACCTTAACTTGCTGTTGACGCCGTCGATCGTGCGCCGGCAGCGCGCCGAGCCGCTCGATCCCTCGCGCTTTATCTATCTCGAAGGCTGCGTGCGCTCGGAAGGGCCGTTCGAGGTGCCGGTCTTTCCACGCAATGGCGGACCGCTGGTCTATGTCAGCTTCGGCAGCCTTGGCGCCATGGATGTCGGGCTGATCGAGCGCATGCTGGCCGTGTTCGACAGGCTGCCGGCGCGCTTCATCGTCAATGTCGGCGGCCTGCGCGACAGCTACCGGGCGGTGCCGGACAATGTCTATCTCGATGCCTGGTTTCCTCAGCCCTCGGTGGTGGCGAAATCCGACCTGTTCATCCATCACGGCGGCAACAACAGCTTTTGCGAAGCGCTGCGTTTCGGGGTGCCGTCGCTGATCATGCCCTATTGCTGGGACGGGCACGACAATGCGCAACGCGCCGAGGAAACCGGCGTCGGCAATCATATCAGCCGTGACGGCTGGACCGAGGATGTATTGGAGAGAGCAATCCTCGGCCTGCTGGCCGACGATGCAATGCGCGCCCGCCTCAGGGGCAATGCAGCCGACATGGCGCTGAAACCCGGAACGGACGTGGCCGCTGAAGCCATTCTCTCTCTGATACGGACCTGAACGAATGCCTGAAAACCACACAACGAATATGCCGCCTGTGAGCAGCACCAATGACCCGAAGCGCTGGCTGGCCGGGCATGCAATCACCGAGATCGAATGCCTGGTGCCCGACATGAACGGCGTGCTGCGCGGCAAGGCGTTGCCGATAGCAAAGTTCCTCAAGGCGCTGGAGGACCGCGCGCTCTATCTGCCGAGCAGCGCTTTCCTCGTCAGCATAGACGGCCGCTACTCCGGCTCGATCGACGAGGGCTTCGCCTACCAGGACCCCGACATGCGCATGGTGCCGGATGTTTCCACGCTTTGCCTGGCGCCAGGCGGCGGCGCAGGCAAGGCCTATGTGTTCGCCGATGCCCTCCACATGGACGACCGGCCATGGATGGCCTCGCCGCGTCATGTCTTGCGAGCCGTGCTCGACCTCTACCGCCAGCGCGGCTGGCGGGCGGTGATGGCGCCGGAGCTCGAATTCTATCTCACCGCACCCAATCCCGATCCCGACCGGCCGCTGACCGCGCCGGTCGGCGGCAACGGCCGTGCCGAGACCGTGCAGCATCCCTACGACATGGCGGCACTGGAGGAATTCGAGCCGGTGATCCGGCGCATCTATGATCACGCGGCCGCCGCCGGGCTGCCGCTCGACACGCTGATCCATGAATCCGGCACCGCGCAGCTGGAGATCAATTTCCTGCATGGCGACCCACTGGCGCTGGCCGACAAGGTGCTGCTGTTCAAGCGCCTGACCAGACAGGCGGCGCAGGCGAGCGGCATGCACGCCATCTTCATGGCGAAGCCGATCGCGGCGCAGGCCGGCAGCTCGATGCACCTGCACATGTCCATAGTCGACGAGCGCGGCAATGCACTGTTTGCCGGCGCTGACGATGCGGATACCACGATGTTCGGGCATTTCATCGGCGGCCTGCAAAGATACGTCCCCGAGATCATGCCGCTGTTTGCACCGAACGTGAATTCGTTCCGGCGCATCCGGCCGAACCACAGCGCGCCGGCCAATATCGAATGGTCGCATGACAACCGCTCCTGCGGCCTGCGCGTGCCGGCCGGTGGGCGCGTTGCACGGCGCATAGAAAACCGGCTGCCCGGCGCCGATGCCAATCCCTATCTGGCGATGGCCGGCTCGCTGCTGGCAGGCTATCTCGGCGTCGAGGAGAAGATCGAGCGGTCGGCGGAAGCGTCGGGCAATGCCTACAAGATCAGGAGCACGCTGCCGAAAACCATGGAGGAAGCGCTCGACCGGTTCACCGCGTGTGAGCCGGTGCGAGGGTTGCTCGGCGAGGACTTCTTCCAATCCTACCTGCGCGTGAAGAGCGTCGAGCTCGATCTGTTCCAGAGCGTCGTGACGTCCTGGGAACGCGATCATCTGTTGCTCAAGGTGTGATGATGGGTTTCAATTCCGGTTTGGATATCGGCAAATCCTGTTATGCCGCCACCGCCAACGCGTCGCCGGATCATTCTGCCCTGCAAGGCGAGGTCGACGCCGACCTGGTGGTCGTCGGTGGCGGCTGCACGGGCTTGTCCGCAGCGCTTCATGCCGCCGAACGCGGGCTGAAAGTGGTGCTGCTCGAAGGCGGCAAGGTCGGCTGGGGGGCGTCCGGACGCAATGGCGGCCAAATGATCCCCGGCCTGCGCAAGGGCGCCAAGGGGCTGGTCAAGGCCTTTGGCCCGGAGCGGGCGAAGGCGCTGTTCGATCTTGCCTTCGAGGCGCGTGGGCTGGTGCTGGATATCATCGAGCGCCACGCCATCGATTGCGACCTCAGGCTGACCGGTCATCTGGTCGGCGCGGTCAATGGCTCCGACTTGCGTGACCTCGAAGAAGAGGCCGAGTGCCTGGCCACGGTGATGAAGTTCCCGCATGCCGAAATCCTGTCAGCGGCGGAAGCGCGCGACAAGGTTGACACACCCTATCATGGCGCGATGTACGAGGCGCTTGGCGGCCACATGCATCCGCTGAACTACACGCTCGGCCTTGCCCATGCCGCAGTCGCGGCCGGTGTCGTCATCCATGAGAATTCGGTGGCCGTGCGGCTGGAGCGCGAGCCGGGCATTCGCGTCTCGACGGCCAAGGGGTCGGTTCGGGCAAAGCATGTCGTGCTGGCGGGCGATGCGCTGCTTCAGGGACTGGAGCCACGCGTCAACAGCCGCATCATGCCGGTCGGCAATTACATCGTCGCCACCGAGCCGCTGGAAGGCGGACGCAATGTCATTCCGGCCAATGTCGCGGTGTCCGACACGCGCTTCGTCGTCAATTACTACCGCATGTCGGCGGACGGCCGGCTGCTGTTCGGCGGTGGTGAGCGCTACACGCCGGCGCCGCCGGCCGACATTGCCGGCTTCGTGCGGCCGCATATGGAAAAGACCTTTCCGCAACTGAGCGGCTGCCGCATCGATCATGCCTGGGGCGGACTGGTCTCGGTGACGACATCGCGGCTGCCGCATGTCGGGCACTATGGCGAGGTCTATTTCGCGCATGGCTATTCCGGCAAGGGCGTCATCCTGTCGACGCTGTCGGGCAAGCTGTTGGCCGAGGCAATCACCGGCGACGCTTCGCGCCTAGACCTGTTTTCGACGCTCTCGCCCATGCCCTTTCCTGGCGGCACAGCGCTACGCGGCCCGCTCTATGTGCTCGGCATGCTGTGGTATGCGATGCGCGACCGTATCAAGCATTGAGTGCAGGCGGGCGCAGCGACGAAACCTGTTAGACGACGAAGAAATCCTCGATGCGCTGCTTGGCCGCGAGCAGCGCCGGCAGGATCTCCCGTTCCATCTCCGCGACGGAGAAGCGGGCCGACTGGGTCGAGACATTGATCGCCGCCACGGTCCGACCCGTGCGATCGTTGATCGGCACGGCGATGGAGCGCAGGCCGAGTTCGAGCTCTTCGTCGATGATGGCAAAGCCGTTCGCTTTCGCTTTGCCGATGGCTTCGGCAAGTGCTGCTCTTGCAGTCATCGTCTTTGGCGTGCGTCCCTCGATGGTCACCTGACCGAGGAAGGTCTCCAGTTCACCGGGCGCGAGGCCGGAGAGCAGGACCCGTCCCATCGAGGTGCAATAGGCGGGCAGCCTGGTGCCGACATCGAGCGAGACGCTGAGGATGCGCCGGCCGGGAACGCGGGCGACATAGACGATGTCCTCGCCGGACAGGATGGCGGCCGAACAGGACTCGTTCAGAAGTGCCGCGACCTCGCGCATGATGGGGGCGGCAAACGTCCACAGCGATGCGCCGCCGAGCCATGTGCGGGCGACGGTCAGCAGGCGTGGCGACAGCGAAAACTGCCGGCCGGCCTGTGTCGCGTAGCCGGCGGCGGCCAGTGTCAGCAGGAAGCGGCGCGCGCCGGCGCGGGTCAGTCCTGCTTCCTCAGCCATCTCGGTCAGCGTCATGCCGGCGGGGTGCCGCGCCAGTATCTCCATGACCGCAAGCCCGCGTTCGAGCGAGCCGATATGGTCACGGGAAGCGGCCTCGTCGTTCATGTGGCCTCCTGAAAATGGCGGCGCTGCCAGATTGACTTTGCGCCAAAACCCGACGTAAAAGTATCCCATATAAAACATAAGTTCGCAATACGAACTTTTTGAGCTTTGGAGCATGAACGATGGTCAAATTCCTGCCGCTAAGCGAGGCCGTGGCGGGGAATTTGAACGATGGCGACACGGTCGCCTTCGAGGGCTTCACCCATCTGATCCCGACGGCGGCGGCGCATGAAGCGATCCGCCAGGGGTTTCACGAACTGACGCTTATCCGCATGACACCGGACCTCATCTACGACCAGATGATCGGCATGGGCATGGCCAGGAAGATCGTCTTCTCCTATCTCGGCAATCCCGGCGTCGGGCTATTGCGGCGCGCCCGCGACGCCATCGAGAACGGCTTTCCCAGGCCGATCGAGGTCGAGGAACACAGCCATGCCGGCATGGCCAATGCCTATGAGGCCGGTGCCGCCGGTCTGCCTTGCGCCGTGTTTCGTGGCTATCGCGGCGCTGGCCTGGCTGCGGTCAATCCCAACATCAAAACGGTCTCTTGCCCGTTTACCGGCGAGGTGCTTGCCGCCGTTCCGGCCATCCGCCCCGATGTCACCTTCATCCATGCGCAGAAGGCGGACAGGAAGGGCAATGTGCTGGTCGAGGGCATCATCGGCATTCAGAAGGAAGCGGTTCTGGCGGCAAAGCGCGCCGTGGTGACGGTCGAGGAAGTGGTCGACAATTTCGACGAGTTGCATCCCAATCTGACCGTGCTGCCGAGCTGGACGATATCGGCCATTGCAGTCGTGCCGGGCGGGTCGCACCCGTCCTATACGCATGGCTATTATGTCAGGGACAATGCCGCCTATCTCGAATGGGACGAGGTCGCGGCGGACCGTGAGAAATTCCGGACATGGATGCAGGCGAACGTCATCGAAAAGACCGCCGACGATTTCGCCGCCCGCGTCGAGCATCTGAGGATTGCGGCATGAGCGATGGCGAGCTGGGTTTCACATCAAATGAAATGATGACGATCGCCGCCAGCCGGGCGCTGAAAAACGACGATGTCTGTTTCGTCGGGATTGGCGCGCCGTCGGCCGCCTGCAATGTCGCGCGGCTGACGCATGCGCCCGATATCACGCTGATCTACGAGAGCGGCACGATCGGCACCGCACCGCAAGTCCTGCCGCTGTCGATCGGCGACGGCGAGTTGTGCGACACCGCCGTCACCACGGTTTCGGTGCCGGAAATGTTCCGCTACTGGCTGCAGGGCGGCCGCATCTCGATCGGCTTCCTCGGTGCCGCCCAGCTCGACAAATTCGGCAACATCAACACCACGGTCATCGGCGATTATCTTCACCCGAAGACCCGGCTCCCCGGCGGCGGCGGCGCGCCGGAGATCGCCACCTCGTCGAAGGAGATCTACATCACCATGGCGCAGTCGAAGCGCGGCATGGTCGAGACCATCGATTTCTACACCTCCTTCGGCCATGGCGAGGGCGGCGACCACCGAAAACGCCTCGGCATCGACACAGCAGGGCCGACGCTGCTGATCACCGACCTCGCCATCTGGAAGCCGGACCCGGTGACCAAGGAATTCACCGTGGTGTCGCTGCATCCCGGTGTCTCGCGCGCCGAAGTGCAGGCGACCTGCGGCTGGACGGTGAAATTCAGTGATACGGTCGAAGAAACGCCGGCACCGACCGCGCTCGAACTGAAGACATTGCGCGACCTGCAGGCCCGCACCAAGGCGGCGCACGCGGCGACAGGAAAAGAGAAGGCGGCATAAATGGCCGAGGCCTATATTTGTGATTACATCCGCACGCCGATCGGGCGCTTTGGCGGTGCGTTGTCCTCGGTCCGCACCGACGATCTCGGCGCGATACCTCTAAGGGCATTGGTCGAGCGCAATCCCGGCATCGACTGGCAAGCGGTCGACGATGTCGTCTATGGCTGCGCCAATCAGGCCGGTGAGGACAACCGCAACGTAGCGAGGATGTCCCTGCTGCTGGCCGGCCTGCCCAAGGAGGTTTCCGGCTCGACTGTCAATCGGCTGTGCGGTTCGGGCATGGATGCCGTCATCATCGCCGCGCGCGCCATCAAGGCTGGCGAGGCGGAGCTGATGATAGCAGGCGGCGCCGAGTCGATGTCGCGCGCGCCGTTCGTCATGCCGAAGGCTGAGACCGCCTTTTCGCGCAATGCCGAGATCCACGACACCACCATTGGCTGGCGCTTCGTCAATCCGCTGATGAAGCAGCAGTATGGCATCGATTCCATGCCGGAGACCGGCGAGAACGTGGCGGAAGAGTTCGCCGTCTCCCGTGCCGACCAGGATGCGTTTGCCGTGCGCAGCCAGGACAAGGCGGTCGCAGCACAAGCCAATGGCCGGTTGGCGAAAGAGATCACAGCGGTGACCATCCCGCAGCGCAAGGGCGACCCGGTTATCGTCGCGAAGGACGAGCATCCACGCGCCGGCACGACGATCGAGGCGCTGGCGAAACTGCCGACGCCGTTCCGGCAAGGCGGCACGGTCACCGCCGGCAACGCGTCGGGCGTCAATGACGGCGCGGCGGCGCTCATCGTCGCCTCGGAAGCGGCCGTGAAGAAATACGGGCTGACGCCGATCGTCCGCATCCTTGGCGGTGCTGCTGCTGGCGTTGCGCCGCGTATCATGGGCATCGGCCCGATGCCGGCGACGCGGAAGTTGTGCGCGCGGCTCGGCCTGACGCCGCAGCAGTTCGACGTGATCGAGCTCAACGAAGCCTTTGCCTCGCAAGGCATTGCCGTATTGCGCCAACTCGGCATTGCCGAGGACGCCGGGCACGTCAACCCGAATGGCGGCGCCATCGCGCTCGGTCATCCGCTCGGCATGTCGGGCGCGCGCATATCAGGCACGGCGGCGCTGGAGCTGCGCGAACGTGGCGGCCGCTATGCGCTTGCCACAATGTGCATCGGCGTTGGCCAGGGTATTGCGATAGCGCTCGAACGGGTTTGATGCCCGGTCTTTCGGCCGCCTGGCGGCCGAGCCTTGGCGCTACCAAATTTGACCATGTGGACAAAAGTCTGGCGTCGTTCCATAGTTCCCTGTCTTGAAAACCTAGCGAACAGCCGGCTCGACATGGCTGTCGAACAGAGGGGCATGAGAATGGCAAACGGGAAGAGCGGATTCCAATTGAAACGCGAAGGTTTTTCGCGCCGCAATGTGCTGGAGCTGGGCGCACTCGGCCTGGCGGCGGCCATGCTGCCGGGCAGGGCCTGGTCGCAGGACAAGAAGCTGAAGGTGGCGGCGATCTTCGCCACACCGATCGAGGAGCCATGGGACCACCAGATCCATGTCGCCCTGCAGAGGGCCGAGAAGGAACTCGGTATCGAATACAAATGGTCGGAAAAGGTGCAGACGGCGGATTTCAGCCGCGTCATGCGCGAATATGCGCAAGGCGGCTATGAGCTGGTGCTGGGCGACGCCTTCGCGGCCGAGCGTGAATCGCGCAGGACCGCCAAGCAGTTCCCGAAGGTCGCGTGGCTGTTCGGCTCCGGCGCCGGACCAGCGGAGCCGAATTTCGGCGTCTTCGACAACTGGATCCACGAGCCGGCCTATCTCTCCGGCCTGATTGCCGGCAAGATGTCGAAGAGCGGTACGGTCGGCGCCGTGGCGGCGATGGGCATTCCCGAGGTCAACCGGCTGGTCAACGCCTTCTTTGCCGGCGCCAGGGAAGTCAATCCCAACATCAAGAAGAAGGTCGCCTTCATCGGCTCCTTCTTCGACCCGCCAAAGGCCAAGGAAGCCGCGATCGCGCAGATCGACGCCGGCGTCGACGTGATCTATGCCGAGCGCTTCGGCGTCATCGAAGCGGCGGTGGAGAAGAAGATCCTCGCCATCTCCAACATGTCAGACCAATCGAGCCTCGGTCCTGACACGGTGATCACCGGGCCGGTCTGGGACATGTATCCGACCGTCGAACAGGCGATCAAGCTGGTCAAGGCCGGCGTCTTCACGGCGCAGGATTATGGCGATTTCTCGCGCATGGCCAAGGGGGGGTCCTCTCTGGCGCCTTACCACAAATTCGACAAGACGCTGCCGGCGGACGTCAAGGACCTGGTCGAGAAGAAGAAGGCCGAAATCCTCGACGGCAATTTCCGCGTCGACGTGGATGAGAATACGCCGGTCTCGGATTGAGTTCTGGTCTTTAGGGGTCGGTGCTAGGCGCCCCCCTCTGTCCTGCCGGACATCTCCCCCTCAAGGGGGGAGATTGGCCGCTTCACCGCCATGCGCCGGGCACGCCCTCACAGTTCAGGAGCACCCTTGTCCGCCCCCCTCATCGAAATGCGCGGCATCACCAAGAGCTTCGGCGCCGTCAAGGCGAGCGAGGCCGTCGATCTCAGCGTGGCGCCGGGCGAAATTCTTGGGCTGCTCGGCGAAAACGGCGCCGGCAAGACGACGCTGATGAACGTCCTGTTCGGCGCCTATGCGCCGGATGCCGGCGAGATCCTGATCGAGGGCCGACCGGTGACGATCAACAGCTCCGCCGATGCGCTCGCCGCCGGCATCGGCATGGTGCACCAGCATTTCCATCTGGCGCCACGGCTTTCGGTGCTGGAAAACCTTTTGATCGGCATTCCCGGCAAGTCGGGCAGGATCGACCGCGCCGGCGGGCTGGCGCGGTTGAGCGAGATCGGCCGGCAGCATGGGCTCACGCTTGATCCCGATCTTCCCGTCTCGGCGCTGTCGGTCGGCGAGCAGCAGCGGCTCGAAATCGTCAAGGCGCTGTTTCGCGGCGCCAGGCTCCTGATCCTCGACGAGCCGACGGCGGTGCTGGCGCCGACCGAGGTCGACGGGCTGTTTGCCGCCTTGCGGTCCATGGCCGCCCAGGGACTCGGCATCATCTTCATCTCGCACAAGCTCAACGAAGTCCGGGCGCTGACGCATCGCTGCGTGGTGCTCAGGCACGGGCGCGTCGCGGGGCGTGTCGATGATCCGGCCAATACGACGTCCTCGGAGATGGCGCGGCTGATGTGCGGGCACGAGATCGTGCCGCCGGCGAGGGGACCGTCGACGCCAGGTGCTGCGGTGCTGACCCTCGATGGCATTTCGACGTCCCGGCATTCTGGCATGGCGTTGCGCAACATCTCGCTTTTCGTCCGCGCCGGCGAGATCCTCGGTATTGCCGGCGTCTCGGGCAACGGCCAGCGGGCGCTTGCCGAGGTGATTTCCGGCGTGCTGGCGCCCGATGCCGGCCGGATGACGATAGCCGGCAAAGCGGTCTCGCAATTCTCTCCGCGCGCGGTGCAGGCGCTCGGTCTCGGCCGCATCCCGGAAGATCGCATGACGACCGGTCTCGTCATCAACCTGCCGCTTGCCGATTCCATGGTGCTGCCGCGCATCGGCACGGGGGCGTTCAGCAGCAGAGGCTTGCTCAAGCCCGATGCGATCCGTGCCTTCGCCGAGGCGCAGATCAAGGCCTACGACATTCGCTGTCCCGGACCTATGACACGCGCCGGCGCGCTGTCCGGCGGCAATCTGCAGAAGGCGCTGCTGGCGCGTGAACTTGCCTTCGATCCAAAAGTGCTAATCGTGTCGCAGCCGACGCGCGGCCTCGATATCGGTGCCGCTCGCTTCATCCACGAAAAATTCCTCGACATGCGGGCCAAGGGCTGCGGCATCATCGTGATCAGCGAGGATCTGGAAGAACTGCTGATGCTGTGCGACCGCATCGCGGTGATGTATGAGGGGCGCATCGCCGGCACGCTGGACAGCGCCGACGCCACGATCGCGCGGCTCGGCCTGATGATGACCGGAGCCGGGCAAGCCGAGGAGGCGGCCTGATGTTCCGCCTCGAAGCCCGCACCTCGACGCCCGCCTGGTTCAATCTGGCGCTGCCGCTGCTGGCGATCGCGGCGACGCTTATCCTGTGCAGCGGCCTCATCGCGCTGGCCGGCGCCGGTGTCATCGAGGCCTATGGCGTGATGTTCTCGGCCTCGCTTGGCGACAGCTACGCGATCACCGAAACCCTGGTTCGGGCAACCCCGATGATCTTCACCGGACTTGCCGTGGCCGTCGCGTTTCGCGCCAAATTCTGGAACATCGGCGCCGAGGGGCAGTTGCTGGCCGGTGCGGTGGCGAGTTGCGCGGTCGGCGCCATCCCAATGCCGGGGCCGCTCGCCATGCTTTTGATGGCGGTGGCGGGTGCCGCCGCAGGCGCCGCCGTTGCCCTGGTGCCGGCGACGTTGCGGGTGAAGTTCAAGGTCGACGACGTGGTCAGCTCGCTGCTGCTCAACTCGGTTATCTTCTACGCCCTGATGGCGCTGATCGAAGGGCCGTGGAAGGATACATTCAGCGGCTATCCGATCTCGCCGCCGATCGAGGATTCGGCGAATTTCCCGGTGCTGATGGAAGGCACCAGGCTGCATATCGGGGTGCTGGCGGCGCTGGTCGCGGCACCCCTGATCTGGTTCTTGATCGCGCGCACGACGCTCGGCTTCCGGATCCGCGTCACCGGCGAAAACCCGGAAGCGGCGCGCTATGGCGGCATCAATGTCGAACGCGTGCTGCTTTCGACCGCGCTGCTCTCCGGAGCGCTCGCCGGCCTTGCCGGCGTCGGCGAGGTCGGCGGCGTGCATTTCCAGGTGATGAGCGATATCTCGCCGGGCTACGGCTATTCCGGCATCGTCGTCGCCATGCTGGCCAGGCTCAATCCACTCGGCGTGGTGCCTGCGGCGATCTTCCTCGCCGCCGTGATGACCGGCGCCGAGGCGATGTCGCGGGCGACCGGCGTCCCGGCCTTCCTCAGCGACGTCATCCAGGGCACGGCGTTGCTTGCCATGCTGGTGGCGCTGCTGTTCACCGCCTATCGCATCCGCCGCGTCGGGGTGGCCCGATGAGCGTGGTGCTGGAACAGATCTTTCAGGTCGGCTTCCTCGCCGCCATCATCCGCATCGCCACGCCGCTGGCCTTTGCTACGCTCGGCGAAATGTTCTCCGAACGGGCTGGCGTGCTCAATCTCGGCATCGAGGGCATCATGTTGTTGTCGGCGATGACCGGGTTTACGGCCACCAGCCTCAGCGGCAGCCTGTGGCTCGGCGTGCTGGCGGCGGTGCTGACCGGCATGCTGATGGGCGCGATGCATGCGCTGTTCACGGTGGCGCTGGGTCTCAGCCAGCATGTCTGCGGCATCGGCGTCACCTTGTTCTCGTCGGGCCTTGCTTATTTCCTCTACCGGCTGATCTTCGGCCAGCAATCGGTGCCGCCGAGCATCAAGGGTTTCGCCACGCTGCCGATCCCTGTTCTTTCCGACATCCCCGTGCTTGGGCCGGCGGTGTTCAACCAGTTTGCGCTGGTCTACATGGCAATGCTGGCCATACCGCTCGCCGCCTTCGTGCTCTACCGCACACCTTGGGGCCTGTCGGTGCGCATGGTCGGTGAGAATCCGCGCGCCGCCGACTCGGCCGGGGTCAGCGTGATTGCGACGCGCTTCCAGGCGGTCATTCTCGGCGGCGCGCTGATGGGACTGGCCGGCGCCTTCCTGTCGATGGCGCAGTTCAACGCCTTCACCTTCGGCGTCGTGTCGGGTCGCGGCTGGGTGGCGATCGCGCTGGTCGTGTTCGGCCGCTGGGATCCCTGGCGTTCGGCGGGCGCAGCACTCCTGTTCGCCTTTGTCGACGCCTTGCAGCTACGCATGCAGGCGAGCGGGCTCGGCCATATCCCCTACGAGGCGTTCCTGATGCTGCCCTTCATCTTCACCATCGTTGCGATGGCGGTGATGTCGCGCAATGCTGTCGCGCCTTCGGCACTGCTCAAGCCGTTTCGCCGGGAAGAACGTTGACAGCCCGGCGAAATGCCGACGGACAGTTACCTCTCGACCAGCTACCGCCGGGTTGACGGCCCGAATGGAATTCTTAAAGCGCGTCGCGTTTGAGCGGATTCAT
>NZ_NWQG01000219.1:0-22634 GCF_002529485.1 Mesorhizobium sanjuanii | reverse complement strand
GGTGAACATTAAGTGGCAACCGGAAGCGAACACCGTTGGGAGCGGTCGAGCCAGTTTCCATTTCGCTTTGACGAATACGCGCGTAGCGCCACAGGCGGCTGGAGGATGCCCGTTCTCGAGTGCATGTTGCGCCAGCAACATCCGCTAGTCTCTCATGTTCCCTGTCAAGGCTGAGCGCAAGACGGATGGTCTGCTCGGCGTGGGCGAAGCAGTTGGATCGGCTGAAGCTGCACAGGGCTGGGGGTGGAGTTCAGAGACGACGGTTGATCAGACTCTCATCCGCGGGTTGGATACCGCCTTCCGTGTCTTCGTCTCGGGGCTGTCCTCTGTCTAGAGGGCGGGCGTCGAGCGGGTTGGCTCGGCCACATAACTAGCGACGGGAGTTCCCCACCGTGGCCCCACCCCCAACGCTGTGCAGCGGGTCGGGTCGAGACCTGTCTATGACGGTGCGACCTCCCGACCGATAGCCCACAAGAAGGCGGCCATCTCGCGTGCGATCGCGGCCACGACCGCTGGTGGCTTCTTGCCGGCGGCGTTCAGGCGGCGATAGCGAGTGCAGAGCCTGATTTGCGCCTTCCAGGCAATGTCGCGGACAGCCTTCGGCAGACCCTCGAGCCGGAGCCTCAGCGCTTCGCTGACCCTGGCGGGGTAGCGGTAAGTCCAAGCCGCTTCGACCAAGGCGCGGCGGGCGCGTCGATTGCCGGCGAGCGTAAGGCTCGACCGGCGGACCGTATCGCCCGTCGAGCGCTCTCCCGGAACCAGGCCGAGGAAGGCCATCAACTGCGGCGGCGTATCGAAGCGGCGCACATCCCCGATCTCGGCGGCGAAGATCACTGCGACCAGGAACGAGGCGCCGCGCATCGCCTGATAGGCCTCGACGACCCGTGCCATGGACCAGGTCGGCACGATGGTGCGCAACTGCTCGTCCAGGCGGCGTAGCCGCTGAGCGGCGTCCTCGATCGCGTCGATCTTCTCCTGGAAGACAATCTGCTGCGCCATATGCTCGAAGCTCTGGCGGGCAAGCCAGCGCCGGTGCGCCAATGTCCAATGACCGCCGCCCTCGTAGATCCGGCCATGGCGCAGAAGGAAGGAGAGCAGTTGCTGGCGTTTACGGCGCAGATCGTCGCCTGCAGTTTCCCGAGCCCGAACCAGATCGCGGACAGCCTCATGGACGACGTCCGGCACCCACACTCCAGTCAGCTCGCCCGCCCGATGCAGCCGCGCCAGCGTGACCGCGTCCCGTCGGTTCGTCTTGATCCGCTCGCCCGACCGCTTCGGGATCAGGGCCGGCGCAACCACCATGCAGTCGTGACCAAGATCGCGAACCTGCCGGCACAACCCGTAACCCGTCGGCCCGGCCTCGAAGCAGACGTGCAGTCGATCATACTTCTTTCCCAGCTTCTTGATCGTCCGCTCTATCGCTGCAGGACTATTTTCGAACGCTGCAGGACTATTTTCGACCTCGCCGACAAACCGGACCTCGCCGGTGCGGCCGCCCTCCGCGATCGCCACCGCATGCTTCTTCTTGGCTACATCAAACGCGACAAACGCTTCGCTATACTCTCCCATGGCTCGCCCTCCGTGCGGGAGGATCGGCTCGGCCCATCCGAGCAACCCTCGTCTCTTAATCGCACGAAAGGGCGGGCCACCGATCTCAGCCCTGGAACATGACGTCTAGCGTTCAAACTGGTGGCCTTAGCAGCCGCCCCAACGTTGGTCGCAAGCGGCGTTCAGCTCACCTTCTTGACGGGCGGTATGACCCAGGTCCCGTTGATGATCGATGGATTGCTCTCATTGGGCCAGTAGAGCCGCATCATCAGCACGAACTTGCCCTTAGGCGCCGGCAGCCAATTGGATTCCTTGTCGGCGCCCGGGGATTCGTTCTGGATCAGAAGGTCGATCGATCCGTCCGCATTGGCCTTGAGCGGCTGGCGGGCGCTGATCGAATAACGATTGAGCGGGTTTTCGACGAAAAAGTAGTCCGCGTCATACATGGTCAGCGACCAGAAACCGGAAACCGGCGGAGTCAGGCCCTTCTTGAAGGATAATACGTATTTTTCCGAACCGTTGTAGGCTCTCCTGACCAGGCCGCTGTCAGCCTTCATGGACGTCGGATAGATCGCATCCTGTGGCCGGTTGGCGCCAAGGCCGATGGCCGTCACGAGCGCACGCTGGATGTAGTTGGTACCGTAGAGACCCGTCTTGGTAGTGAAGCCCCAGCCGTCAATATCCTGCACGTCGCCGCCGCTGAACTTGAAATGCAGCATGATACGGGCGAAGGCGATCTCAGGAACGCGCTTGGCGAAGGCCGGATCGAACTTCGTCTTGTCGAAGTCCTGACCCGGCACGATGCCGATTTCAGCAAGCTTCTCCACCATCGGCGCGTCGGCCTCGGACGGCGGATTGGTCTTCAGAAGTTCGGCGAGCAGCGTAAAATACTCGACCGCGTCCATCTTGTTGACCTGGTCGCGCACCGCGGTCTTCATGTCGATCGACGGGTCGACCTTGCCGGCAGGCGGCGTCCAGTCCTTGCCGTGAGCGCTTAACGGATAGAGTTTCACCTCGTCCTGGATTTTGTGAACCGCAGCATAATCCTCGGGCGTGCCGGTGCAGTAAATGCGGCCGAGTAGCCAGACGATGCTGGTCGGCGACTTGTACTGCCTGACGCCTTCCGGCAGCGTGCCTTCCCAGCCCGGGCCGGTGACGGCGAATGTCTGCGCGCCGGTGCCAGTGGTCCGTTTTCCCGGGACATCGAAGACCGTCGTCCAGCCGTCGAGCATCGGGAAAAGGGCATAGCGGTCATTCAAGTCCGGCAGGCTGACAACCCAGGGCTCCTTGCCGACATCGAAGAACGCGGTGGTGTAGAGCGTATCGGCGTTAGGGGCTGTTACGTCCCGGAACTGGGCGTTCGGGTATTCCCGGACTTTGATAAGTTGCCCCATCGGACCTTTCGTCCCCTTGGGCTCGACGACATTTGTGATGATACGACGGGTCATCTCCATGGTGACGAGAGGATAGCCATAGGTGTATGCCTCGACGGCGAGGCCGAATTCGTCCGAACCTTCCATCAGGTCCGAAACAATGCCGTCTGCGGCGCCTGCCTCCAGGCTTTTGGAAGTTGCGGCAAGCAGGCCAAGGCCCCCGATCGATACAGTGCGACGTGAAATGTTCATGATGCCCTCCATTGGCGCTGATGGGCTGATGTTGCGGCATCATGCGGAAGAGGAGAACGTAACTTACAGTATCCTACGGCAGATTCTGCCCATTCCGGCTCAGTCAGTGAATTCGAGCCCGGGCGACTTCACGGATCCCGAGTGCCTATAGCGAGCCTTGAAGTTGGCCCATTTCGCTTAATACATTGATACCCTTCCCGAGAGATGGGTGACAGTTCATTCCGAAGACATGGTGCAGTGCACCCCTCTGTTTCTGAGATCGCCGCAGGGGCTTCCCGCCGCAGCCGGTTACAACTTCTCCCTCCTGCTCAGGTGGCTGAAGGCGTTTTTGTGGCTCTTGATGGCCGCGTTCCTGAACTGGCCGAAGCAGCTTGCCGCTTAGCGATCAAGATTGTTCACAGTCGACTAAGTCGCGACTCCGAATTCTCGGTTCGGAAAGGCTCGGTCCAGGCCGGGACCTGTCCGATCTTCTCATGCTTGCCCCTAATTCGCATCCGCTGATTGGCGCAGCGCCTCTGTCTCCGCCAACTGGATGCCCATTTCGACAAACGCGGAAAGAACTGAAAAGCGGTCCACCAACGCAACACGTGCCAGTCCGGCCAGAACCCCCGCACTCACAGCCCGGCCGGCTGGCGGCAAGGCCGATAGCGCTGGCGCCTCCGTAGCTGAACCGTTGCCGTGCCATCCTGCGGCCAGGGCAATCCAGGCAGCCGGCGTTGTCGGCGGCATTGCCGCGGCCTGGCTTACTTCCGCGCCATGGTAAGGACTATCGGGTTGGCTGACCCAGTCGTGAACAAGGGCGAGCAACTCATGATCCCCGCTGTCGAGCAGATCGGTCAGGTGGCTCAGGCACTCATGCGCCCACCAGACCGCAGCCCGCTCGGGAAGGAGATAGGCACAGAACGTAATCGCCTCCTCGGGCACCCGTCCGGCAAGGAGGGTGCGGCAAAACTCGATTGAAGGCTGTTCGGATGGAGATGCCACCATGTCCGCGGCAACGGCGGGGCAGGCCATGAAAAGATCCCGTGCCGTTTTGAATCGAAGCTCATTGGCCATGGCCGCCACGCTTTCACTTGGGGAACAATGGCACTGAAGCGCTGGACGGGGCGCGGGTCAAGCCTCAGTCCATGGCAAGGCGGCAACCGCCGTTGATCGCCCAACTGCTCCACGTTTATGACAGACAGTCGCTTCGCAATTTGGTATAGTCCGGGCCGGCGAAATCGGATCAAAACAGGAGTACCGTTGTGAAGTTGTGGGGTTCAGCCTTCGTGTTGGCGGTCGCGCTTTTTTCGACACATGCTTCCGCCGATCCGCTTCAGAAATCAGAAGACATCGTGAAGTTTTTTGAAGGGGCGAGCGAACTCGGCCCGACGCGTGGGGTTTGTGTCGGCACCGAAGACGAATGCAGGAGCAAGAAGAAGGAAGCGCCCGCCGAAAAAACCAGCCTCGATATGCTGATCAATTTCGGCCTGGATTCCGCGGAACTCGATACGACTGCGCGCGCCGAACTCAGCGAGTTCGCCAAGGCGCTCAACGATAACCGGCTGAGCACGCTGAGTTTTGTCGTGGAGGGCTACACTGACGCTTCCGGTTCGGCTCACTATAATGAAGGGCTGTCGGAACGAAGAGCACAATCGGTGACCGCCTTCCTGATGTCCAACGGCGTCGAAGCTGCCCGCATCAAGGCAATCGGCCTGGGCGAAACGCATCCACGCAGCCCCGACCCCTACGATCCGGCCAATCGCCGGGTGGAAATGCGGATAAGGACTGAGTAGCTGTGCGCCTGCTCAGGTGTCGAACAGGCTTGAAACGTAGGCTTGTCAGTTGTTGTTGAGCACGCCGCCCACTGCCACGCCGGTGCCGAAAATCAGCGCCTTGGTCAGGAAGTCGTTGTTGTCTCGTGGTGGTGGGGCGTCCCGCCGAACCACCTCGCGGTAGCGCTTTTTCTGCACGACCTGCTGTTGTGTGCGGGGCCTCTGTGTCGCCACCGGCTTTTGTGTCCGGGCTTTCTGTGCCACGGGCTTCTGTGCGCGGGCCTTCTGCACCTGCTTTTTCGGCTGCGCTGCACGAGCCTGATCGGCGGCATGTCTGGCGCGGACCGTAGCCATCATTGGATCGGTCTGGATCATCAGGAACGCCAGTTGCTCGCGTGTCAAGAAACTGGTCCTCGGCAGACCGTTCTTCGCTTGCCAGACGCCGATAGCCTGGCGGGTCTGCGGACCTATGTTTCCGTCGATACGGCCGAGTTCGTTGCCCAAGGCTTCGATGCGCAATTGCAGATCGATTCGGCCCTCGCGATCGAGACCGATCGCACTTTCTGTCGACTCGGTACCCGGAGACTGCTTCATCTCGTCTGAAACACCAATGGAGGTGCGAACGGCCGAGCCGGAATTGGCATTCGCCTCGTCCTCATCGACCGCCGCGACCTGCCGGTTTTCGGCTTTCGGGTCCTTCAGCTGGTCGATGTTCAGCCGTGCCACCGTGGCGAAGCGGCCGTTGGGAAACTGGTCGAGATAGGCTTCGTAGAACGGGACGGAGTTGCGTTTCGAAGCTTCATCCCACAGGCGCTGCTCGACCTCCCAGGAAGGAGGCTCGCTGACTACGGGGGCGGGGGTCGCGGTCGCAGCGGCGCCGGATGCGTCGGCGACAGGTTTTACGGCAGGCACCGCTTGGGATTGTCCCATGAAGACCTCGCGCCCCAGCGATGCGTTGTGCCAGGGTCTCTGGCGGCCCTGCGTCGTTTCGGTCACCTGGCCGCGCACACGCGTCAGCGCGCTCTGGATTTCAACGCCGGGCTCGGTCAGGTGCCTGGCGAGCGCCGTGGAATAGGGACTGTTGACGCCGTTGCCGTCGAAAGCGATGGCGCCTGGATCCGTTGCATAGGCAATCAGAATGCCGCCGGTTCCAACGCCCTCCGATTTTGCTTCAACCGGCGCCAGGCCGGCGCCGAACGAGGTGGAGCGGCTCTTCGGCATCGCGGCCGCCAGGGTCCTTGCCAGTGGATTGTCGCGGCAGGCATCGAGGATAACGACGCCAACCGCCGGCTCGGGCGGTAACGCCGCCATGAAGTCGTCGATCTGAATGGTGCGGGTCTTGAGATAGGCGGGCGATGTCAACTCCGCGTCGACCGGAATCAGGAAATTCTTGCCGTCGACCTGCATGCCGTGCCCGGCATAAAAGATGACGGCGAGATCGGCGTCGTAGGATTGCTCGGTAAACCGGCTGATGAGGCTGTGCATGCCTGCATTGTCTTGATCGACCCCCTCGATCACCTGGAAGCCGGCATTGCGCAGGGTGGATGCGATGAGGTGCGCATCGTTGGCGGGATTGGGCAAGGCAACGGCATGGACGTATTTGCTGTTGCCTATGACCAGCGCCACGCGTTTGGCCTCAGGCGCGGCGGCCTCCACCGCCCCAACCGAGGCGATGATAAACAGGATAAACCCGCTCACAAAGACAGCGAATGCTTTCATGGACCAGCCCTCCGCCCGCTCGGGGCGCACTTCTGATGTCTCCACATGCCAATTTCATCAGCGACATAGTCGCTTCTGCCAAAATGGCTCTCGGGCGTATGTGATCTGGACCACAGTTCTAGCTCACAAAGGGTCCGAAAAAAGTTGGCTGCAATAATGCTTGGCAGCAAGAACAACTGACGGTCCGGAACTCGTACGCTGCGAGAATCAGGTTCAAAGGGTATTCTGAATCGAACTTATGAGGGCCGTGACTGCCTGCTTGTACTTTTCGAACTCCGGCGATGTCTGGCGGACTTCCGTCGTCGTTGTCTGCTGGCCTACACGGGTCGTCCCCGGACTCAGCTTCCGACCCATTTTCCGTTCGGCCCAACTCACGACATAGCTGGCAGTCTTGCCGGTGAGAAACGGATTGGCTTGAATGACGGCCGACCCGAGCACGGCGCTCAACTGCGCCGAAGCCGGCGCCGACAACACCTGATGCGCGCCTTCCATTCCCAGGAAATGGCAGAGATAGAGCCGGCCGGCCGTGATCTGGTGGCCGCGCGCCCGAAGATAGGCCTCGCCTTCGCGCGCCAGATTGCTCACCATCTCGCGCGAAATCGTGGCGTCGTAGCGCAGGGCGAGCAGGTCGGCGGTC
Organism: Mesorhizobium sanjuanii; assembly: GCF_002529485.1. Taxonomy (NCBI): domain Bacteria; kingdom Pseudomonadati; phylum Pseudomonadota; class Alphaproteobacteria; order Hyphomicrobiales; family Phyllobacteriaceae; genus Mesorhizobium; species Mesorhizobium sanjuanii. Next base: position 15,351 of record NZ_NWQG01000219.1, on the reverse strand, counting down.
GACAATGTCCGCGCGAGCTCGGGACGGTATGTGTTCATCATCCTGATCCAGGTCTTTGTTATGAACTGACCGGCGCCGGTGGCTGAAGAATTGGGATTCTTGGCGCGGGCGCGGCCGCCACTTTCGACATGAACGATGCGGTCGGTCAGCGTTTCGACGGCCGAATCGTCCGTGGCGATTGTGGTAACCGTGCCCAGGGGATTGACGGCCTCGCCACTTCGGTAGAGTTCGAAATGCAGGTGCGGCCCGGTAGAAAGGCCGGTGGTGCCGATATAGCCAATGATGTCGCCCGCCTTCACCTTCGTGCCGACAGCGTTCTTGATCGCGAACCTCTGCATATGCGCATAGCGCGTCTCGCTCCCGTTTCCGTGCGAGATCTTCACCAGATTGCCGTAACCCCCTCCATCGCCCTGAAAGGCGATTTCGCCGTCGAAGGCGGCTGCAATCGGCGTACCCAGGGGTGCTGCCCAATCCACACCCTTGTGGATCCGAACGGTTCCGAGGATCGGGTGTTTGCGTGGACCGAAGGTGGACGTCATGACCCCGTTGACCGGCGTGACCATGCCGTTGGTGACCGTCAGCGAGCGAACCTGATCGTCACCGCTAACGCACGCAAACTGGCCGTCGCTCTGCTGGAAGACGAAGCAGTCGAGGCTTTTTTCGGTGCCCTGGACGCCCACATACAACACCCGTCCGGCAGTCTCTTCCTTGCCCCGCGGAGTTTGCGAATAGATCAGGACCAGACGCTGGTCTTCACTGGCGAAGGCGTCCAGATCCTGTCCTCTGGAGAGATACATGATCGCTTCGCCGATCACACCGGTCGGAACTTTGTTGCGTGCCGCCGTCGAATAGATTGCGTCGAGCAGTCGGTACTGCCTCTTGTGCGTGCCTTCCGCCGGTGCGCCCGAGTAGTGGAACAGATCTTCACGGACCCAGGGGTCAACACCAGACACAAACACACCGGCGGCGTTGCGTGTCAGCGTACCGATAAATACGTTCTTGGCGTAGATCGAAACCTGCTTCAGGGACATGGTTGTCGTCCCGCGCGTCGGCCGGTACCCGCGCATGGCGACGACATAACCCGGCTCAAGGCTTTCCCGACCGAAAAGCGTCTTCAGGGCCTCGCCCGCCAGCCTGGCATCCTCGGCGGAGAAATGCGCATCCAGTGCAACGCTGTCCAAGCTGCGGTCGTTGAGAATCTTCACGAAAATGTCTTCGGTAGCCTCGAATCGTTGATATTCGCTCGTGACAATTGCGACGCTTGTGTTGTTTTCGATCTGGGTCTTCTGGAATGCGGGAAGGGCTGCCTCGCCTGCATCAATTGTTTCCCCCCAGCCTGCTTCGGGATCATCGGCGCCCGCCTGCGGGCCAGAAGCAACCGGGGCCTCGCCTGAAACGGATGGCTGAGGAGCGTCTTGCGGATCGCTGGTTGGCGCGGCGGTCCGTCGCTGCGCCTGGAAGAACGCGAAATCTTCTTGTGTGGACGGGATCGTCGTCATGAATTTTTCGCTGGCGCTCAGCATCACGTCAGACAGAATTTCCAGCTGGGGAGAAACTCCGGCCTGGTCGAGTTCTGCCGGGCGCGGGATCACGCTGCCTTTTGTTGCGGCGCCGCCGTCGGGCGCAAGGGTGATCCACATCGGATCTCCCGCGAGGTCGATAATGGCAGGCACGTAGACCGATGCATCGGCCGGCACATCGTCCATTCCTTCGATCGCCTGCAACTCCTCGTCTTCATCGCCGAACGACCAATAGTCCGCAGTGAGGTAAAAGCCGGTGGCGATCGACAACAGGACAATCGCGGCAAGACCGGCAAGCAGCCTGCGCCACAGCTTGCGCCTGCGAAGGGCAGCGCGTGCCTGCTTCTTCGCCCTGAAGCTCGTGTCGATACTGTGCGTCACGGATTGCTTCCGGTCAGGAAAAAGGTCCACCGCGCCTGTTCGAGCGTATCGACTTCGAGAAATTGCGCGGCGATGCGGCCGCGCTGCCAGCATTCATCAATGCCACGTATCGAGAAGCGCCGCCGGTCGATGCACATTTCGGTCGACCCGGTCAGGATCGCGTGACCAAAAACGTCCGTCGCATAGATGTAGATATAACGGTTCGCCAGTTCCTCGCGGATGACGTTTACGCATTGATTTGCGCCAATGGTCCACCAGCCGTCCGTCTGGTCCGCATTATCGACCTTCTGGCCAACGGCGAGATTGACCACGTCGAGTGTCTGGTTGCAGACGGTGAATTCGGCACGCGCTTCGGTGGTCGGGAGGAGAGCCAGCAGCGCCGCACCGGACATGACCGCAAGTTTGACCGCCCGAACCAAGTCACGCCGCTTTTTGGGCGGGACAGCAGGCAGGGAGGAAAAACACGAGCGGCGGAGGTCCATGGGCGTCCATGCTACCCGCCGAGACGGAAGTACTGTGCCGTCGCGGAGAAGTCAGATCCGCTGGTCTCGATTTCCTCGATGATTTTGGGCAGCAGCCCCGAGGCCGGCGTTGGCCCGGAGAACGCCGCAGCCTGAATATCCTGTCGACCTGTGATGACCAATATGATCTGCGGCACGGGTTTGCCGGCTGCCTTGTCGGCGGGATCGAGACTGGCCGGGATGTTGAAAGTGGCCTTGTCCGATTGCACCACGATACGATCGTCGAGGTTGAATGCCATGCCCTCGTGGTCGATCAGCAGCACGCTGGAAATGAGGCCGCCATGCGTCACCAGCGTGCCGCCGACTGGCGAGCCGCTCTGCACCGACGTCCGATCGAGGACAAGCTGCGGCTTGTCGGCCGCCGTCCGGTCCAGAATGCGCAGAAAGTTGGTGACTTCGCATTGGGCCGGTTCAATGAGGCGGACGCTGATGTCCGGTTCGACCTGGAATCTTGCCTGGAAGTCGTACATCATTCGCTCGAAAGGCGGGACCTCGGTTCCAAATCCCTCGATCGCGGCAGCCTTGTCGGTAGCCGACGTCAACGCCGCATAGAAACAGTCGCCGCCGCTGAAGTCGCGCACCCAGGCGACCCGTTGCGCCATCGCATCGACGGGAGGGGCCGGCGGAGCCTCCGGTCTGGGCACGTTCAAGGCGATGGCCTCGTCCGGCGGCTTAGCTGCCGGCGGTTCGGCTTGCTGCGCCGGTGCGTTCGCGGCTTCCGTCTGGTTTGCAGTGGGTTCCGGCCCTTGCGCCGCCTTGGGCTCTGCCGGCTGGCTGATCGGCTGCTCGGGCTTCTGGCGCTCCATGACCTCGGGCTGGGCTGCTGGCGGCGAGGTTGCCTGCTGAGGCGCGGGCTCGACCTTTTGCGTCTGGGCCGCGGCGGCCAGGCGTTCGGCGTCGAGCCTTGCCTTTTCTTCCGAAGCGATGCGCATCGCCTCTGCCATCTTCTGGCGTTCCTCCTCTTCGGCTTTCGCCGCCTCGGCCCTGGCCTCGGCTTCAGTCCTCGCCTGTGCTTCCGCTTTGGCTCGCGCTTCCGCTGCGGCTTGAGCCTTTGCCTCGGCTTCAGCCTTCGCCTTGGCATCTGCCTGAATTTCAACCGGCGACTGCGTCTCGGCTCCCGACTGCTCGGGGGCTTTGCCGGTTGGCGAGGAGACTTCGGCGGGCTGCGTCGGCTCCGGTATTTGATCCGCCGCGGCATCTGCCCGATCTTCAACTGGCGGCGCAGCGGCCTCTGTTTGTGACGGTTGAGGCGGAACTGCCTTTGCCGGCTCATCGCCCGGCGGATTCGCAGCGCTGTCCGCCGGGGCCGGCTTTGGTGCTTCTGGTGTCAAAAGCGGTGTATCGCCGGCGACCGGCGTGGAAGGCGTCATCAAGCCGCTCAGATAGACGCCTGCGCCAGACACCACAGCCAGCGCCGCCAAGCCAGCGATCGCGATGGTTCGGGTTTTTGCAGGCTTTCCGGAGGCGTCAGGCGTGACCGCGCGCGAAGGAGGGGCGACCTTCGAAGGCCGCGGTTCGGACAGATGCGCCGGCCGGACATGCGGGACGAAGTGCTGTTCCCCCGATATCGCTGCTGAGGGCAAGGCCTGCCCGGGGGCTTTGGAACCGGGCGTGACGGTCCCCCCGGTTCTCGGCAAACCAGTTCGGTCGCGGAGTGTGATGGACGGTGGAGGCGTTGTCTCCTCGCTGTCGTCACGCGTCAGCCTGGCGATGTCCGCCATGCTGGCTGGCCGATCCCGCGGGTCCGGTTGCAGCATGGCTTCGATAATGTCGCGAAAATCGGCATCGATGTCGGACAGGTCCGGCACGATTCGGCGCTTCTCAACGATCTCGAACTGGGAGCCGCCCATGTCGATCGGTTTTCCGCGCAGTGCGGCGGCGAGCACCAATCCCAGGCTGTAGATGTCGGACTGCTCGCTGACGTCGCCGCCAAACAGCCCGAGCTGTTCGGGAGAAACGTAGCTGTACTTGCCTGCGAACTTTCCGCCGATCAGGGTCTCCCCGCCGACGGTTGCCGATCGCGCGATGCCGAAGTCGATGATCTTTGCACGGTCGACCCGGCCTCCTGGCAGGATAATGTTATCCGGGGAGAGGTCGCGGTGTATTGCTCCTGCCTGGTGCACGGCGCTCAAACCGGATGCGAGGCGGTGACAGAGCTTGCGCACGTCTTCCGTCCGCATCGCGCCACGCCGCATGACGTCGAACAGCGATTCGCCGTCGACGAATTCCATGGCAAGGTAGGGCCGGGCGATCCCGGGATCGATCGTGAAGACGTGATATCTGACGACCGCGTCGTGCGACAGGTGGTTGAGGATCGAGGCTTCCTTGCGGAACAGGGACAGGATCGTCTGGTCGCGGGCGAACTCGGGCAGGACGATCTTGATCGCGACGTGGTCGCCGGTCTGGATGTTGTGGCCACGGTAGACCTCACCCATGCCGCCGGACGCGATCCGCTCATCAAGTTCGTAGATGCCGCTGAGTTGCGTGCCGACGGCGGTGTTGGCCAGGCCAGGCGATATTCGCGTCTTGTCGTCGGCGCTCATCGGCCTCCAACCTCCGCGGATGGATCAGTATGGGACCCGTTGCTCCCGTCTCCGATCTTCACCAGCACAATCGTGACATTGTCCGTTCCGCCGCGCGCCAGCACCGTTTGCAGCAGTTTTTCGCATGCCGCCTGAGGTGTCGCGGACACCGCTGCCGCCTCGATCTCGGCGTCGGTGACGTGTGCCGTCAGCCCATCGGTGCTCAACACGAAAATGTCCCCCGGCATGATTTCGCCTTGCTGGAAATCGATGACGATCTCGTCGCTGACACCAACCGCATGTGTGATGACATTGCGGCGCGGCCAGGTGAGCGCTTCGGCCGCGCTGATCATGCCCCTGTCGAGAAGTTCCTGAACTTCGGTATGGTCCCTTGAAATCTGCGAGATCGAGCCGTTGCGGATCAGATAGACCCGGCTGTCGCCGGCCCATAGGCAGGCAAACCGTCCATTCATCGCCAGCAGGGCAGCGACGGTGGAGCCTATGGTTATGCCGCGAGACTCCGATATCCCGCGGATCTCGGCATTGGCCCGGCTCAGCCGGTCCTCGAAGCGCGCGCGAAGGTCCGGTGCCGAACTTGCGATGCCGATCGTTGCCAGATGATCGACGATGCTGGCCGAGGCGACTTCTCCGGCATCATGTCCACCCATTCCGTCGGCCACGACCCAGAGGCCGGTTTCCGGCTCGACCAGGTAGCTGTCCTCATTGAGCTCGCGGACACAGCCTCTGTGGCTGACACCGAAGCTTTCAAAGGGAAGGGCGACATTGTTCAATTTGCCACCAAGCGCTTCGCAAGCGTCCTTTGCGGCGCATTTTCCCGCGCTCGCTCGCGCCAGTTTGCCACAGGCGCGGATATTAGAGTATCGAAATCAACGTCCGGGCGTCTGTTGCCCATGGGCGGCGTCACCATGCTGGAAAGCTCAAGGGCCATGTCAAAAAGCCTTTGGGCAGCTGAACCCGGAAAGCGCGGGAAGGAGGAGGGGGTTGGGATCCGAACCGGTCTGGATCGTATAGGCGACATCGCGTCCGCCGATCACGAAGCGGGCTTCCGTATTGCCGCCGGTGCTGGTGATATCAGCCTTGTCCAGCAATCGCTTCAGTGCCCACGGACCGTCGAACTTGATGGCGGACTCACGGCCTGGCATTTCCGGCATGAGGCTCAGGCTGGCGGACGCCGAAGTCCCGCCACTCGGCCAAGCCACCGTGCTCGGCGTATTGCCCACCTGGTTGCTTTGAACGATCTGGCCATCAACGTCGAGTATCGCCGCATCGGCATCGCCATGCAATGAAACCGGCGTAAAGGTGACACTCACCGATGGGACAGAACCACCGGAGGGAAAGAAGGCGTTGCGGATCTCGGCAGCAAGCTGGAAGTCCTTCAAGGTCGACTTCGGAAGGTCGCGCCCGAAGCGCGCATCCTGTTTCCAACTCCAGTCCTGGCCGGTCATGTCGATCAGCGATGCGAGATTTTGTGCGAAGAACCGGTCCATCAGGCCGCCCGGAGCGAACAGTTTCGAGAAATCCGCCATTGCGATGTCCTCGGTGCCATTGCCGGCGAAGGGATAATGTCCGTTGACCGCCTCTTCGCAGGCGCGCGTCACGGTCTGGTCGAGCATCTGGTTCAGATTCGCTACCGAGGTTTCGGCAACGTTGCCCTCAAACTCGTCGGCCGTCGCGTTGACCATCCGCGCTAGTTGCTTGGGCAGACGCGAGATATTGGCGCGAAGGGTGGATATCTGCAGCTGCAGGTTCATGTTGACGCGTTCCGTCTGCGAAGGAACATCGGCCGCCAGTTGCAGGCTCTGGTAGATGTCACGGAAATTCTGGGTCAATGCATCGATCGGGCGGCGTCCGGCAGGACCGTTCACCAGCGTCTGGAATGACCTGAACTGCGCTTCGATATTTGCTCCGGGATGCTGTGTGATCGAGGACCCTGCGCCGGCGCGGCTTTGCGATTTGCCTGTGGCAATCTGTATGCCGATGCGCGCCAAACCCTTGGCGATATCTGCAGACGTCTGCGGCTGGTTCTGAACCACACCGGATTCCAGTTCGGAGGCTCTGCTGCGTCCGGCTTCCTGCGTCAGAGCTGTCTCGTCGGCTATCGCCGTAAAAAGCTGGTCGATCGGCGATGTTGGTGACGCGGCGGCGGAAAGCGCGATATAGTGCGGCTTGTCCTTCAGCATCGCCTTGAACCTCAATTCATCGAGAACGGCGTTCCACGCCGCGGTGAACTCCTTCCCGTAGCGATCGAGAAGTTCTGGACCGAGCTTGAGCAGCGCCTGATCGATGCCGCCTTGCTCGCCGCCACCGCCGAGGACCCATTGATCGTCGACCAGCATCTGCGCGATCCCAGAGAGTTGCCCGAGGTAGAAGTCGTTGAAGCCGGCATGGGTGTAGATGCCGGGAACACCAACATCATTCAGATCGCTGCCGTCGATGCGCTCGAACAGCAACTGCGCTTCCGGGCCACCTTTCGCGGAAACAGAAAAATCGTCCAGCGCCGCTGCGTATGCAGCTGACTTGATCAATGCGGAGGCGCGATCGGCCAGGCTCATGCGCCCGAGCGAGCGCTGGGCGGATTCGACAAGCGGTCGGTTGAGTTCGAAAACCGGATCATAGGCATCGTCCAGTGCCAGCATGGCGCGCAGATGCTTTTCGAGTTGCGCCCGACCCTCGCGGTTGTTTTCGCCCGGATACCGGTTCTGCTCCCAATCCTGTTTCATCCAGGAAACGATCAAAGCGTCGTCGACCTTCGGCGCCTTGCCGCCAAGCATCAGATAGATTTTCAACGGTTCATAGAGCGCGGCGGGATCAGCCATCTTGGCCTGGATCGTCCGCTCGGCCTGGATCAATAGCCGCGCGCGGAATGTGCGCTCCAGCGCTTGCCGGTATGCCGTGTTGGATGCTGAAAGAAGTCTCTCCCGCTGGCTGAGGCCGAACGTCTCCTCGATAGGTGTCGGCAAATCACCGATTTCGAACCCTGCCGGCAGATTGCGCAACTGGTCGAGCGGGCCAATGACGTTTTCGAGATCGACATCGGTGACCGTCGTACTTTTGAGCAGCGGGGCCGCTGTTTCGCGATACTGGTTCATCGCTTGCGTGGTGGCGGCGATCAGGGACCTGTTGGTTGTAAAGCTCATGGCCATGGCGCCCAGTGCTACCGCTGAGATCAATGCGATTAAGCCAAGGCCGCCATATCTGGCGATCGCCGCACGCCTTTCAGCTGATTTGTCGTATGAAACCCACCCGGCCTCCGCAAAAATGACGCGGGTGAGAAGGTCGTGCAAAAAGAAGCTCTTGCCGGTGCCGGACAGATGGGCTCTGGAATTGCTGCCGAAACTGCGGCCGATTGCGCCCAGCACCTGGTCGATCGGTGTTCCTTCCTGCGTGCCTGACGAAAAATAAAATCCCCGCAGGCTGACATTCACCTGGCTGCGGGCCGGATCGAACAGGCTGGCGACGAAAGTGGCGATCCGTCCCTTCAGCGCGCCAAATTGCGCCGGAAAGCCAAAGATGGATATGCGCGCGACCGGATCAGCCTCCTCCTCCAGCCGGTCGGGTATCTCCTGCGCCAGCCATTTTGCCAATGCCTCGAACTCGGCCGGAGCCTCGCCGACCATGTTCTTGTTGCGATCCGTGGTCTGGAATGTCGCGCCCCAGACCTTGCGTCGGCGCGGTTCGTCGAACCCGCCGAAATAATCCATGAAGCCGGAGACAAGATCGGCCTTGGTGAAAAGCAGGTAGACCGGAAACTGGACTTTCAGCGTTTCGTATGTTTCCCGCAGCCGGCTGCGTATCTCGACGATATGGGCGTTCAATTGCTGATCATCGAGACTGATGAGGTCGGCAAGGCTGATGGCCAGGATAACGCCGTTTATCGGTTGCCTGGCGCGGTATTTCTTGAGCAGCGACAAAAAGGCAAGCCAGCTCTTCTTGTCGCTCGGCGCGTGCGAATCCTGCGTTGTGTAGCGTCCGGCGGTGTCGATCAGCACCGCCTCGTCGGTGAACCACCAGTCGCAGGATCGTGTACCGCCAATACCGGCCACCGGCAGGGCGTCACCCGACCCGGCAAGCGGAAATTTCAGGCCCGAATTGACCAGCGCCGTCGTCTTGCCGGCACCAGGCGGCCCGATGATGATGTACCAGGGGATCTCATAGAGGAAGTTGCGCTTGCCGCTCGACCGCTTCAGCGTCGCAATGGCCGCGGTCATGCGGGCCTCGAGCACCTGCGAGTCGCCATCCCTGTCGTCGTTGCTGACGATTACCGCCTCGAGCGCTTTCTGCGCCTTTCGCATTTGCCAGAAACGGAGGCCGTAGAAGAGCGCTGCGATCGCCAGGATGACGCCGATGATCGTGGCACGCAGCCAGACAGGGCCGAGCGGGCGGGTGTCGTCAAAGCGGATCAGTGGCCCGGCAAACCAGACGGCTGCCGCGAAACCGGCCAGCGCAATGACGCTGAATATCCGCAGCAGCCAACGCGTCATGGGCGCTTCCAGCTGGCCGTGTTCACAACGTCTCCTCCTTGGGGATCATCACGTCGACACGGCGATTCTGGGCGCGGCCTTCCGGAGTCGCATTGTCGGCGATCGGCTCGTCGTCGCCCTTGCCCTCGACCGTGATCCGCGAAGGATCGCTGAATCGCGGCGCCATCATCCCTTCGACAGCCTGCGCCCGGGCGATGGAAAGGTCGAAGTTGGATTTGAACGCGCTCGATTTTCGCGGTTTCACATTGTCCGTATGGCCGACGATCCTGATCGGTCCGGGCTCGCGGTCCAGCGCGGCGGCAATGTCCGCGGCTACCGGCCCGAATTCCGGCTTTACCTCGGCCCTGCCGGACTGGAACAACAAGAGATTGTTGATCTCCACGACGATGAACCTGCCTTGCGTGCCGACGATCAGCCCACCGCGCGCGATATCCTTGGCCAGTGCGGCACGGATGCGATCGATCTGGGTGGCGGTCGCTGCGACAGGCGGGGCGACTTTCACCGGCTCGGCCAACGGCGCCACGCTGGCGCGTTCGATGGTGACCGGCGTCGACGGATTGAGGGCCAGCAGTTCGCCGGCAGCGGCATCGCCCTCGTTGGTGATGGAGACCCGCAACGTGAAGAATGCCGCTGTGAGCAGCGCCGATGCAGCAGCCGCAACGACCCAGAGCGGCAACCGGGCCGACGATTTCGCCATTGCCGCCGCCATGCCCTGCCAGTGCGGTGACACCTCTTCGTCGGCGCGAGCCCTGAAGTAGCGGAGCGTGTCATAGACGTCGCGTCGGACACGTTCGAGACCGGTGTCATCGCCCGCCAGGCCCCGATACTGGCCTTCGAACCCCAATGACAGGCAGGCATGCATCAATTCGAGCAAATCGTAATGTGCCTCCGGGGTGGTCAGCACCTTGTTCAGCGCTTCGAAGAAGCCCGTGCCGGTGGGTTCGACGTGGAAGAACCGCGACACCATGCTGTGCTGGGCCCAGTCATCACTCCTGGGCCAGGGCAGGTTGCCGATCAGATCGTCAGCGGTTTCGCAAAGGGCGAATTTTGCGATCCGGGCATCCTCTTCAGGAACGCCGGTTTTTTCCATGGTCCGGTCGAACTTTTCAAGCTCATCGGCAACATGCTCCGCCAACGGCTCCGCCTGTCTTTCGACTGGCAAAAGCCTGAGCTGGCCGAACAGCACCAGCAAGGGCGCGGCCGCGGCGAGGATCGGGTTTCCAGCAAAATATCTGACGCTGTCCGTGGCGTTGAGCAGGACATCCTGCTGCATGGCTGGCGTCGCCGCGGAAGAGTTGGTTGCCATCGCGGCATTGGAGGATGCGCCTTGATAGATGACAGTTCCGGATGTCCAGCCCGGGGGCGTATGCCGGCCGACACCCGGATCGAAAATCGTTGAATCCTTGACCGGCTGCGGATCGCGCTGCCCGCTGCCAGGAACAGGCCCCTGAGCAGCTGGCGCCGATTTTTGCTCGCGCCGTGGATTTGCGCGAATGACGGTTTTGCCCGCCGGGCCGAAAGGATTGTCCTTCGAGCTCATTGCAGATCTTCCGTCAAGCCGCGATGCCCGGGTTTGCGCCAGATGGGCGCAAAACGGTTTCTGGTCATGGGCAGGAAATGCAGGCGCTGCTGACGAAGGCAGTGTCTGGAAGAAGGTCGGCTACAAAACACTATCCCGCCGTAACATGACATTTGCCGCAGACCCCTAGGTCAATCAGCCTTACCCGCTGGCGAACTGTCGTATGTGATCGTAATCTCAGAAGCTGTCGATTGAAACCTAAAGCGGTGCTGCGAAAGGATTTTTCTTCGCCATCTCCAGCGCCGCACGTCCGTCTGGTTCGGTCTCACCGGTCTATTTTTGTTTGTCGGCCTTGGCATAGGCCTCGCTGAAATAGGACAGGAATATATCCAGCATGCCGTTTTCGTGGGCTTCCTCCATGGTCCGCCATTTGGCGACAAAGGCGTCCCAGGCCAGGCCTTTCTTCGAGCTGAACGAGGTCGGCGGAAGCTTTTTGCCGATCGCCTCGGGCGACAAGTCGTCAAGCAGCCGGGACAGAGCAGCTTGCATGGCTGCATAGGTGGCAAATTCGTGCGTCTTGAGATCGCGGAATGCGTCTTCGATGCTGTGTCTGGCATCGAGATAGCCGGCTCTGCGCCGTGCGAACATGATCTCAAGGATATCGTCGGTTCCCGGGACGAATTTTAGGGGATTGTTGTCCTCAGCACTTATCATCGTGCGGTGTGTGCTCTTGGCCAGTATCTTCGCAGCCGCCCGTGCTTTCAGCAGCAAGGCCAGTTCCTCGACCACCGTCCGCAGCACCGCGCCGATTTCGGCAGCAACTTCATGGGGATCACGAGATTGAAGCAATTCCGGGGAGATGCCGGCTCCGATCGCGATTTCCCGCAGCATCTCGTCTGAGTCAGAGCGGCGAGGTGCGGACCCGGCCGAGGGCGAAGGAGTGGGCTGCAGCAAGGAAGACGTCGACGCTGACGCCTGCTGCCCGGGCCGCTGCTCCGCCGGACTGAAGAAAGGCTCGTTGCCAAAGTCCAGCGGCCGGCCGGTGGCGACCGGCATTTCCCGTTGCGTCGAACCGCGATTGCCTTGAGTTTGGCCTGTCGCCGCGCGCTCGTCGTCAATCGATACGAAGATGACGTAACGGCCGATCAGCAGCCGGTCGCCATGACCGAGCCGATGCGGGCCGGCCATGCGCTGGCTCGATCCGTTGACGAAGGTTCCATTGCGCGAGACATCGTACAGCCAGAACGCGCCCGCGTCGAACCTAACCTCGCAGTGCCGGCCGGAGATGAACTTGTCCGGGTCGGACAAAGTCCAGTCACAAGCCTCGCGTCCGATTTCGAAGCCGCGATCACGGGCTGCATAGCCGGTCGGGAGGCCAGCGGGCAGGGCGTCGACATTGTTGATCTGCAGCCTGATGAACATCTAAAATCGCCGTCGATCGCCGATCGATACGCCACCATTCTAGCAGCTTGCAAGTATAACAGGACAGCAGCGTTTCAAGTCGATGAAATCGATAAGGCAGGGTTCAGCTGCCGTTCGTTCTTTTTTTGGTCGGCAGGAAAACCTGTGGTAGGCTCAAAATGACCTAGTGTGGCGTTCCTGAAGGTGATGTTGATCACATAGCAGGAACTTCAAATCCGCCACACTGGCGGCCGCGTCCAGGAGGGGCACGACCCATGCCGAACGAACAACGCGCCACGGTTGTGCAGACACCAGTGGGCGCCGAGTTGTTGACCTTCACCCATCTTGTCGGGCGCGACGAGATCAGTCGTTGTTTGGCCTATACTGTCGGGTTCGTGAGTAACAGCCCCGATATCGACCCGCTCAAGATGCTGGGCGGGGCTGTTTCGATCGAAGGTGAATCCGATCCGAAACGCTGGTTCAGCGGCCTGATCTCGGAATTTCGGCTGACCCGGATCGAGGACAGGCTGGCATATTACGAAGCGGTCATCAGGCCATGGCTCTGGTTCCTCGGCAACACGACCGACTGCCGCATTTTCCAGAACATGAGCGTCATCGAGATCGTCGAGGAGGTTTTCTCGAAATACAGCACGGCAAAATTCGAGAAGCGCCTGCAAGGGTCTTATCCGCCGCGCGAATACTGCGTGCAGTACGACGAGACCGACCTCGATTTCGTGCAGCGGTTGCTCGAGCACGAAGGCATCCTGTATTTCTTCGAACATGACGAGGACAAGCACACCCTTGTGCTCGCCGATGCGATGAGCAAGCTGAAGCCGGCGCCGGGCTATGAAAAGGTGCCTTATCACTTTGAAGGGCAGGGCTCGCGGCGCGATGTCGAGTATATAACCGAATGGATTCCGGGCAGTTCGGTGCGGCCGGGCGCCTATGTCCATACCGACTATGACTTCAAGAAGCCGGGCGCCGACCTGATGGCCAAATCCGCCCAGCCGTTCGGCCATAAGCTGGCGGCAGGCGAGAACTATCGCCAGCCCGGCGCGCATCTCGAGGTGGGCCGGGGCGACAGCCTGGCCGCGATCCGGCGCGAGGAACTCCAGGCCGTGCATCAGCGCATCGCTGCCGTTGGAACCGTGCGCGGGCTATATTCGGGCTGCACGTTCAAGCTGGACGGCTTCCCGCGCGAGGACCAGAACCAGGAGTACCTGGTGGTCAGCGCCGAATACCGGCTGTTCGATCCGGGCTACAGGGCCCTTGCCGACGTCGGCAGCGAGAACTTCAAGGTGATCCTGGGTGTGGCGCCGACAGCCTTGCCATATCGTCCGCCACGGATCACGCCCCGGCCGATCATGCGCGGGCCCCAGACGGCAACGGTGGTCGGTCCCTCCGGCGAGGAGATCTTCACCGACAAATACGCCCGGGTGAAGGTGCAGTTCCACTGGGACCGTCTTGGCAAGAAGGACCAGAACAGCTCCTGTTTCGTGCGCGTCTCGCAGACCTGGGCCGGCAGCGGCTGGGGCTTCATCCAGATACCGCGCATCGGCCAGGAGGTCATCATCGATTTCATCGAAGGCGACCCGGATCTGCCGATCATCACCGGCAGGGTCTACAACGCCTCGCAGATGCCGCCCTACGGGTTGCCGGGCAGCGCCACCCAATCCGGCTGGAAGTCGGACTCCTCCAAAGGCGGCGGTGGTTACAACGAGCTGATGTTCGAGGACAAGGCCGGCTCCGAATTGGTCAACTTCCAGGCGCAGAAGGACCACAACCTTCTGATCAAGAACGACCGCACCAAGCTGGTCCAGCACGACCAGTCCGACCGGATAGACCACGACGCCAAGCACTCCGTCGGCCACAACCTCGACGAGGACGTCGGCAACAACAAGACGGTCAAGGTCGGCGTCGACCAGACCACGGATATCGGCAACAACGATACCGAGACGGTGGGCAAGAACCGATCACTGACGGTGGGCGTCGATGAGACGATCAACATTGGGTCGAACTCCACCGAAACGATCGGTGCCAATCACACCCAGACCGTGGCGCTGATCCAGACCATTACGGTTGGCGCCGCGCGCGTGGATTCAGTGGGCGCCGCGGAAACCCGAAGCGTTGGTGCGGTGCAGACCAACACTATTGGCGCCTCGCGCTCGGTGACGGTGGGCGCGGCACAGTCCCACAACATCGCCGCCGCTGACAGCTGGGCGATCGGTGCGGGGCAAACGGTCAACGTCGCGGCCGACCAGAGCGTCACCGTTGGCAGCGCCCAGACTTTCAGCGTTGGCGCAGCGCGCAGCGCCAGCGTCGCGGCCGACGATTCCACAAGTATCGGCGGTGCTCATTCGCTGAGCGTCGCAAAGGATAGTGGGATCAGCATTAGCCAGGATAGCTCGATCAAGGTAGGCAAGAAGCTGGTGATCGACGCAGGCGACGAGATCCTGATCCAATGCGGCTCGGCCAAGATCATGATGAAGAAAGACGGCACGATCGGCATCGAGGGCAAGGATATTTCGGTCAAAGCGTCGGGCAAGATCAGCATCAAGGCGTCGAGCGACATCACGATGAAGGGCTCGAAGATCAGCGAGAATTGAGGTGCAGCGATGAGCGACGTTCGCGAACGCATTGACGGTGTGGTGATCGGCATTTTTCTCGGTTTCGACGACGACGCGTCGCCACTGGTGGTATTTCCCGGCAACCCGGAAGAGACAGCCTTGCCGGCGCGCAGCCTGACCGACCTGACATCCGATATGATCGGCTCCGAAGTGGCTTTGCTGTTTCAAGAGGGCGACACCATGAGGCCTCTGATCGTCGGCCGCATCGTCGAGCCGGTCCGCAAAACCGCCGCAATGCGCCTCGTGCGCGACGGCGAGTGCGTTCGCATCATCGGCGAAGAGCGCATCGAACTGCGCTGCGGCAAGGCAACGATCCTCATGCAAAAAGACGGCCGCATCACCATTCGTGGCACCTTTG
>NZ_NWQG01000218.1:0-3526 GCF_002529485.1 Mesorhizobium sanjuanii | reverse complement strand
GGTTGATGTTCAAACCGTCGAGCAGCTCAACGAATTGCCAGAGGGCTCGAAGGGCCTGATCTGGCTCAACGAGGGCGAAGGCGTAACCCAGTCCTTCATCGACAAGGTCACCCCCTTCATCGGCAATCCGAAGCTGTACGGGTTCTTTCTCGTCGATGAGCCGGATCCAACCGGCAAGTACCACACCCAGGTGGATGCGGCCGACCTGAGAGCGGAATCCGATTACATCCATTCCAATGTGCCGGGCGCCAAGACCTTCATCACCCTGATGGACATGGGCTCCGCCGCAAACCCGGATTATTCCAACACCTACAACTATGCCAACACCCATATCGATCTGTTCGGCTTGGACCCTTATCCGGTGCGCACCGGCACCAGCACCGTCGACTACGACATGATCGACAGATCGGTGGCGGCCGCGGTGGCCTCGGGTATCCCGATCAGCCAAATCGTTCCGGTCTACCAGACCTTCGGCGGCGGCAATTGGACGACCAATACGGGCGGCAAATATGTCATGCCCACGACGGACCAGTTGCAGACCATGATGGACCATTGGGAAAAGCTGGTTCCCAATCCCGCCTTCGACTTCGCCTATGCCTGGGGCGAGCAGGAAGGCGACACCGCGCTCGAACACTCCCCGACCCTGCAAGCCTTCTTCAGGGAACACAATCTGAGTGATGCCGGGACGCCGACTGCTCCCACAACGCCAACTACCCCTTCCAGTACGGATACGGGCGACAGCGGTTCCACCGTGACGGCTCCTTCCCGCGCTGATACAAGCAACAGCAAAGCTACTGCGGCGACCTCTGCCCACGTCGACACCAGCGACAGCAGTTCTACCGCGACCGCGCCTTCCCACCCCAAGGCCAACCATGACAGTCATATCACCGATGGTGGCGATGGATTCCGCGCATTCGCCAGCACCGACAGAATGGGAGGAGACCATGGCGGCAACCATAACTACCAGGTCGACAAGGCGAGCGGGGGCAGCAGCGTCGACCGGACGCTGGCCGCGCTGAGCCAGTCGTTTTCTGACGGCTGGGGGAACAGTCACGCCAATGCCAACCGCGCCGATAGGACGGCGGCCAACCTTGCCGACGACGGGGTTCTCCCACACTGCCCATGGCAGGGTTAGCGCCAATAGCGACAGCTTGGGCGGATACAGAGGCCACGATGCCTTCGTTTTCAAGACGAATTTCGGCACCGGCCATACCGACAGGAACATCGAGTCGAACAAGTCTCAGGACAAGATCGACCTTGATCACTCCGCTCTTGCGGGACCCAAGCCGGCGGGACTTTCTCACGCTTTTTCTGGCCATGACAGTTCCGACCGTGTCATCCATAACAGTTTGACCGGGGCGCTCTCGTTCGACGATGATGAACACGGAGGCGCATCTCAAGCGCAGTTCGCCACGCATTTCCCATGGCAACATCACTCGTTGTGATCTGAAGCCTTGTGACGTGAAGCAGCTACGCCTGGAAAATTAGCTTCCGGCTCGGCTTTGCCACCTTGGAGCGCGTCGTGTGATGGAATTCATGCGGGCGCGCTTTTCGGCTGGCTACTCCCGGTTTGTTGCGGACAGCGCCATCCATTCCGACCGGTACCAGTCGACAAACTTCTTCAGGCCATCCTCTATCGAAACGCTCGGCCGGAAGCCGAAATCGCGCTGCAGCGCCGCGATGTCGGCATAGGTTCGCTCCACATCGCTCGTCTGCATTGGCTCGTTCTTGCGGATCGCCGCGACACCGAGCAGCTTTTCCAGAATGTCGATGAAATCGCCCAGCCGCACCGGCCGGTTGTTGCCGACATTGTAAAGCCTGTTCGGCGGAACCTCCGTGGGGGGCTTGTCGAGCACGGCAACGACGGCCTTCACCACATCGTCGACATAGGTGAAATCGCGCCACATCTCGCCATTGTTGAACACCCGGATCGGCCTACCCTCGAGCATGGCCTGGGTGAATATCCAATAGGCCATGTCGGGCCGGCCCCAGGGACCATAGACGGTGAAAAACCGCAGGCCGGTTTGCGGGATGCCGAAGAGATGGGCGTAGGTATGGCTCATCAGCTCATCCGCCTTCTTGGTGGCGGCGTAGAGCGACACGGGCTTGTCGACCTGGTCGGCCTCACTGAACGGCACGGTGCGATTGCCGCCATAGACGGAGCTCGACGAAGCATAGACCAGATGCTCGAATGCGGGCTCGGCGCGGCAGAATTCGAGCACTTCGAGATGGCCCATGACGTTGGAGCGGACATAGAGCCGGGGATTGTCGAGGGAGTGGCGCACGCCCGCCTGCGCGGCGAGATGGACAATCCTGACGATGCCCTTGCCGGCCAGGGCGGTGGTAAGCGCGCCCGGTGCGGCAATATCGAGCTGGTGAAATGAAAAATCCCGGTGGGGCAGAAGGCGGGCGAGCCGACCCTTCTTGAGCGCCAGATCGTAATAGTCGTTCATGTTGTCGACGCCGACCACCGCCTCTCCCCTGTCGAGGAGATGATGGCAGACATGGCTGCCGATGAACCCCGCGGCTCCAGTGACGAGTACAGGCAACGAGGTTCTCCACACGCACAACTATCGGACGGAAACCGTCCGCTTCATGTCGTGCTATAATCGAAAGCCGGAATTGAGGCCACCGGCAAGCCGCGTTATCGATGCTTCAGCTCGCCTCGCGCATGGCTTCGGCCGCCTGCAGGTCGACCGATACGAGCTGGCTTACGCCTTGCTCGGCCATCGTCACGCCGAACAGCCGGTTCATGCGCGCCATGGTGATCGGGTTGTGCGTGATGATGACGAAACGCGTCTCGGTGGTATTGGCCATTTCGTCCATGAGATTGCAGAAACGCTCGACATTGTGGTCATCCAGCGGCGCGTCGACCTCGTCGAGCACGCAGATCGGCGCCGGATTGGTCAGGAACACGGCGAAGATCAGCGACATCGCCGTCAGCGCCTGCTCGCCGCCGGACAGCAGCGTCATGGTCTGCGGCTTCTTGCCGGGCGGGCGGGCAAGGATCTCGAGACCGGCCTCGAGCGGGTCGTCGGATTCGATCAGTTGCAATTCGGCCGTGCCGCCGCCGAACAGATGCGAGAACAGCCGCTGGAAATGGCCGTTGACCACCTCAAAGGCAGCGAGCAGCCGTTCGCGGCCTTCGCGGTTCAGGCTCTGGATCGCCTGCCTGAGCTTGCGGATCGCCTCAATGATGTCCTCGCGCTCGGAAACGATGGTCTCCAGCCGGTCGGACAGTTCCTTCTGTTCCTCCTCGGCGCGCAAATTGACGGCGCCAAGCCGTTCGCGCTCGATCTTCAACCGGTCGAGCTGACGCTCGATCTCGGCCATTTCAGGCATCGGGCTGTCGGCTTCGAGGCCAGTATGGCGGATGACCAGATGCGGCGGCGTGTTCAGCGTTTCCTGGATACGCGCCTCGACCTCCAGCCGCCTCTCGTCGGCGGCGGTCAGCCGCTCTTCGGCGCGGACGCGCGTTTCACGCGCCTCGGCCAGCGACTGGATCGCCGCGGTCGCGGCCTTGTCC
>NZ_NWQG01000217.1:0-7445 GCF_002529485.1 Mesorhizobium sanjuanii | reverse complement strand
AGCTCCGACTGCCGGTTCTCCGCTTCCTGCAGGCGGTCGCCTGCCGCCTGGCGCAGGCTTTCCGCCTCGGCAAGCTGCGAGAGAAGCGCACGCCGCTTGGCGTCGATCTCGTCGGGGGCGTCGGCCAGCCTTTCGCGCTCGGCCTCGGCTTCGGCCCTGCGTTCGCCGAGCGAGGCGATCTGCGTCGATGCGTTCTCGGCGCGCTCCAGCCAGTTGCGGCGTTCCGCCCCGATGGCTTCGAGCCGGCGCATACGCGCCTCGGCCTCCCGCCTCAGGCCCTCATGAACGGCGCGCGCATCGGCAAGAGCGGCGCGGTCGCGGGCGACATTGGCCGAGCACTGTTCGAGCTGCAACTGCAGATCGCCCAGATCAGGCGCGTCTTGCAGCAGCATTTCCGCCTCGACGAAAGCCGCCGCCGTCTCCTCGTGGCTGTCGACGATTCGCGCGCGCGCCTCGTCCAATGCGGCGCGCCGGCTCGACAGCTCGCCGCCGGCCTTCTCGGCCTCGGCCAGCACGTTGCGCGCGGCGTCGAGCCCGTGCTGGGCGTCGCGCCCGGCCTGCCTGGCATTGCGTTCGGCCTCGCTGCTTCGCGCCAGCGCCTGTTCGGCTTGCGCAAGCGCGGCTTCGGCCTCGCGCAGGACGAGCGTGGCTTGCACGGCTTCGGCATCGAGCTCGGCCAGCCGGTTCTTCTGCGCCAGCCTTTGTGCCGCCGCGGTCGGCGCATCGGCGCTGGCGGTGAAGCCATCCCAGCGCCAGAGCGCGCCTTCGCGGCTGACCAGCCGCTGGCCGGGCGCGAGCAGCGCTTGCAGCCGCCGCCCGTCGCCGGCCTCGACAATACCGATCTGCGCCAGCCGGCGCGCGAGTTGCGCCGGCGCGCGGACGACACTGGCAAGGCTCCTGACGCCTTCGGGCAGCGCAGCGTCGCCAGGCTGGATTTCGCTTTCACCCCAATGCACTGGCGCGCTGCGGTCAAGCGGTACGTCAACGTCTTCGCCAAGGGCGGCGCCAAGCGCGGTCTCGTAGCCACGCTCGACGCTGATCTGCTCCAGCACGGAGGGGAAGAGGTCGCCGCTGGCGGCATTCAGGATCTTGGCCAGCGTGCGCGCCTCGGTCTCGATGCGCGCCAGCTCGGCCTTGGCGTCCTGGACCGGCGGGCGGGCAGCGCTTTCCGCCGCGCGCGCCTCGGCGACCGCCTGTTCTGCCGCGATCGCGGCAGCCTCGGTTTCTTCGAGCAGCGCCATGGCGTCCTCGACCAGAAGCCGCTTTTCGGCCGGATCGGGCAGGCCGGCAACCCTGGATATGATGTCGGACAGTTCCCGGTCGACATCGGCGAGTTGGCGGGCGAAGCGGTCGCGGCGTTCGGCGGTATCGCGCAGCGTGCGCTCGATCTGATTGCGCGACGCGGCGGCCTCGGCCCGTTCGGCGGTCAGCGCCGCCAGTTTCGCTTCACTCCCGGCAAGCGTCGACGCCGCCTGTTCGAAAGCCGCGCGGGTGGTGGCCTCGCGCTCGGCGGCGCCGGCGTTTTCGGAATTCAGCTCGGCTTCTTCCGTGCGCAGGCGTTCGAGAATGTCGGCGTTGTCGCGCACCATCCGCTCCTCGCGGGCGATGTCGCCATCGAGCTGCTGGAGCCGGCGGTCGAGTTCGGCCTGGCGGGCACGGATGCGGCCGGCTTCCTCCTCGATCTGCGCCTTGGCGATCGACAGGCGCTGGAAGGCGGCAGCGGCGGCGGCTTCCGCGTCGCGCAGGTCCGGCAGCCGGTGCGCCCCGATCCCCTGCTCCCTGGCGGCAGCCATTTGAGCGGAGGCGCGGTCGCCGACAAGAGCGGTGGCAACCGCCAGGGCCGAGCGTGCCTCGCCTTCCTGCGTCTTGGCCAGCGTCCAGCGCAGATGCAGCAGTGTCGCTTCGGCCTTGCGGATATCGGCCGACAGGTTCTTGAAGCGCGAGGCCTGACGGGCCTGGCGCTTCAGGCTTTCGATCTGGCTTTCGAGTTCGCCGACGACGTCTTCCAGCCGCTCCAGATTCTGTTCAGCCGCCTTCAGCCTGAGCTCGGCTTCGTGGCGGCGCGTATGCAGGCCCGAGATGCCCGCCGCCTCTTCGAGCAGCGCGCGCCGCGCCTGCGGCTTGGCCTGGATCAGTTCGCCGATGCGGCCCTGTCCGACCATCGATGGCGATCGTGCGCCGGTCGACTGGTCGGCGAACAGCAGCTGCACGTCCTTGGCGCGGGCTTCCTTGCCGTTGATGCGGTAGAGCGAACCCGCCTCGCGCTCGATGCGGCGCGAGACCTGCAGCTCGTCGGCATCGTTGAAGGCGGCGGGTGCGCTGCGGTCGGTATTGTCGAGGAAGAGCGTGACTTCGGCGGTGTTGCGGGCCGGACGCGTTCCCGAGCCGGAAAAGATGACGTCGTCCATGCCCGACGCGCGCATGTTCTTGTAGGAGCTTTCGCCCATCACCCAGCGCAGTGCCTCGACAAGGTTCGACTTGCCGCAGCCGTTCGGCCCGACAATGCCCGTCAGGCCACGTTCGATGACGAACTCACCGGGTTCGACGAAGGATTTGAAACCGAGCAGGCGAAGGCGCGAAAACTTCATTCGCGCCGCCCCGAAAGAGACAAACAAGCGCGCACGCCGAAGCGCGGTCGCCTCGGCGCTGCCGGAGCGTCAAAGCAGAGGGTCGATGATGGCCGACATTTCCTCAATCGACATCGCCCCTTTGTAGGTCTTTCCGTTGATAAAGAAGGTCGGCGTCGAGTCGACCTTGAATTCATCGGCGCCGCGTTTCTGGACCGATCTCACATCGTCCAGAAGTTTCTGGTCCGTCAAGCAGGCTTCGAAGGACTCCTGTGTAAAACCGGCGAGCTTGGAGATTTGCAGCAGCGCGTCCTTGGTATTGTTGACGCCTACCCAGTTCGCCTGCTGCTTGAACAGAACATCCACCATCGGGAAATAATTGTCCTTGGCGCAGCGCGCCAGCATGAAACCGGCCTCGGCGCTGGGGTCGAACGGGAATTCGCGCAGGATATAGCGGGCCTTGCCGGTGTCGATGTATTTCGTCTTCAGCTCCGGAAATGTCGTCTCGGCGAAATGCGCGCAATGCGGGCAGGTCATCGAGGCATATTCGACGATGGTGACTTTTGCGTCGTCCTTGCCAAGCTGCTCGTCCGGCAGCGCGCCCGGCTTCAGCAATGCCGCCATATCCACCGTGCCCTGCGCTTCGGGCGCCTTCACGGCAACCGAAGTGGCCGGTTTCGCGGGATCGGCGGGAGCCGCAGGCTTCACCACTTCCGCCTCGGCTTGCCCGCCCGAGTCGCTGCATGCGGCGAGCAGAACCACGGCTGGAACGGCGGCCAGCGATGACAGGAGGTTTCTGCGGGACAAGCTTTTGCTAAACGGGGAACGGGTCATACGAATCACCTGATATCGGTTGGATATTGCAATGCAAAGGCTAGAAAAGGCGAGAGTTGGCGCGAATTAAGGCATCGCCATCCCCATTCCAATCGCCAAACTTTTAGGACGTGATCACGAATACGCGAGATTAACGACAGTGCTATGGCTTTCTTTGGCCCAGAATAGTTGCGCCAAGACGCTCCAGCGAGGCGCGCAGGCCATCGTCCTCGATCTTGCCGACGGTCTGCGAAAGCTTTGATTTTTCTGCATCATTGAGCGGTCTGGCGGCTGGTTTCGGGCGGAGCTTTTGCGACAGAACCGGCTTCTGCACGATCCTGATCCGGCCAACGGCGTTGAAGCCGAGGAAGGCATTGACCCGGTTGATGATTTCGCCGGTCTCGTGCTGGAGATGCAGCGCGGCCATGCCTTCGCAGGCGATGACCAGCACCGCCGGCTCGAACGGATCGTCCTCATGCATGCGGCGCGGCCACTGGATCTTTTCAGGACGCGAGCGGCCGGCGAGCCTTGGCCCGGCAATCTCTTCCCATGACTGGACGAGCCCTATCGACATGCCGGCCCGCTTGCGCAGCACCGGATCGAGGATCTGGGTGGCGAGATCGCTCACCGGAACGGGATTGCCGAAGGGCCTTTTCCCTGCCATGTGCGTTCTCCAGTCACAACCTTCACCGAGCGGTTAGGCCAGTCTTCGATCAATGGCACTGCACGACCAGACCCGCAAGACCGCATCTCGGGAGAGCGGCAGAGCCGCCTCCGGGGATATCAGCAAAGCTGGATCCCGGCACAGCGGCAAAGCCGCATCCGGGGATAGCGGCGGGATCGCGTCCCGGCTGCTCGGCTGGTACGACGCGCATCACCGCGATCTGCCCTGGCGTATCGCGCCGCGGGACCTTTTGCGCGGCATACGGCCCGATCCCTATCGCGTCTGGCTTTCCGAAGTCATGCTGCAGCAGACCACTGTCGAAGCGGTAAAATCCTATTTCCGGGCCTTTGTCGGCAAATGGCCCGATGTCGAGGCACTGGCAGCGGCCTCGACCGAAGATGTCATGAAGGCATGGGCCGGGCTCGGCTATTATTCGCGCGCACGCAATCTCAAGGCCTGCGGCGATCTCGTCGCACGGCAAGGCGGCCGGTTTCCGGATACGGAAGCAGGCCTGAAAGAACTGCCCGGCATTGGCGCCTATACGGCGGCGGCGATCGCGGCGATCGCCTTCGACCATCCGGCCGCGGTCGTCGACGGCAATGTCGAGCGGGTGATTTCGCGATTGTTTTCGATCGCAACGCCACTGAGCGAAGCCAAGGGCGAGATCCGCGCTCATGTCGAACGCATGGTTCCCCAGACAAGACCGGGTGATTTCGCCCAGGCGATGATGGATCTGGGCGCGACGATCTGCACGCCGCGCCGGCCGCGCTGCATGCTTTGTCCGCTGCGCGAGGATTGCAGCGCCATCCTCGCAGGCGATCCTGAGCGATTCCCGGTGCGCCTGCCGAAGGCGGAAAAGCCGTTGCGGCGCGGTGCCGCCTTTGTCGCCGTCAGGACCGACGGCGCCATTCTTTTGCGAAAACGCGCGGAAAAAGGCCTGCTCGGCGGCATGACCGAGGTGCCGACGACCGGCTGGACCGCGCGGGTCGACGGCGCCACCACGGATGCGGCAGCCCCCTTTCCAGGCGACTGGCGGCCTGCCGGGCGGATTGGCCATGTCTTTACCCATTTCGCGCTCGAACTCGACGTGTTCAAAACGGCGACCGAGAGCGCCGCTCCGGTGGGATATTTCTGGTCGCTGGCCCATGAAATTTCCGGGGAAGCCCTACCCACTGTCATGAAAAAGGTAATCGAAGCGGCGATACCGGGCGCGACCAAGAAGCAACGCCCGCTTTGATCGCCCCGCATTGAATTGCATTGATGAGGACAGAATGACCGAAATCCGCCACATCGTTTTCGACATCGGCAGAGTGCTGATCCACTACGATCCGAACCTGCCGTTCAGCCGTCTCATTCCGGATGCCGAGGAGAGAAAGTGGTTCTTCGACAATGTCTGCACGCATGACTGGAACATCGAGCAGGATCGCGGACGGACATGGGAAGAAGCCGAGGCGCTGCTTATCGCCGAGCACCCCGACCATGCCGAAAACATACGCGGTTTCCGCCGCCACTGGCACGAGATGGTGCCGCATGCCTATGAGGACAGTGTCGCCATTATGGTCGGGCTGATCGACAGCGGCCACGACGTCACCATGCTGACCAACTTCGCCTCGGATACGCTCGCCGAAGCCCGGCAGCGTTTCGATTTCCTCAACCGTCCGCGCGGTGTGACCATTTCGGGCGAGATCGGCCTGATCAAGCCGGATCGCGGCATTTACGATCATCACGTCGCCGCCTTCGACCTCGAGCCGGCGGCCACATTGTTCATCGACGACAGCCCGAAGAATGTCGAAGGCGCCAAGGCGGCCGGCTGGCACTCCGTGCTGTTCACCGACGCAAAGACGCTCGAAGCGGACCTCCTGCGGCTGGGGATCACGGTGTGACCTCGGAGATCACCCGTGTGATTTGAATCACTTCGACAAGCCGATTGATAAACCGCTTCAAGTTTGCGCGGGAATATCGAAGATGTCCTCTTTCGTCATGACGCTGTCGGGGTGACGACTTGTCGGTCAAGAGCGGAATGTGTATATTTGGTCAAATTTATACACATCGAGCATCGACATGCGAACCAACATCGAACTTGACGACGAACTGATCGCGGAGGCCATGGCCGCCTCCGGCCTCAAGACCAAGAAGGCCACGATTGAGGCCGCCTTGCGCACTCTGGTACGCCGGCACCGGCAAGATATGGCTATCGCCGCACTTGCTGGCGCTGGCTGGGACGGCGATCTTGACACCATGCGGGAAGGTCGTTCGCCCGACCAGCGTCGATGATCGTCGTCGACAGTTCCGTCTGGATCGCCCATCTCCGCAATACAGACAGCGTCCCGGTCGGTAAGCTCAGGCATCTCGACGACACCCAGGAGATTCTGGTCGGAGACTTGATCCTGCTGGAGGTGCTACAAGGCGCGCGCAACGAACCGCATGCCCGACTGATTGAGCGGAACCTTCGACAGTTCGCTATTGTGCCGATGCTGAATCCGGCGACGGCAGTCGAAGCTGCCCGAAACTACCGCATGCTCCGGCAGCGGGGCATCACCATCCGCAAGACAATCGATATGATCATCGGCACATT
Source organism: Mesorhizobium sanjuanii (assembly GCF_002529485.1). NCBI lineage: Bacteria > Pseudomonadati > Pseudomonadota > Alphaproteobacteria > Hyphomicrobiales > Phyllobacteriaceae > Mesorhizobium > Mesorhizobium sanjuanii. The sequence continues at coordinate 826 of NZ_NWQG01000217.1, read as the reverse complement.
CTGCATCCAGGGCGGACACGCGCTGCTGCATGACGACCGGGACTTCGACCCGATGGTTCATCACCTCGGTCTGCAACTCGCCTGACGAAGAGCCGACGACGGGACTGGCGGAACGCTTTGCGGCATTTCTCGGTCAAGAAAGCGCGATCCTGCTTCCTTCGGGAACGCCGTGCAATGAGATCGCCATAGCGGTTGTTGTTGTCAGGCCCCTGCCCGCTCCATGCCCAGGCGAGCGATGCGGCGAAGCTCGTCGATCGGGGTCAGGCCGCCGCTGCGCTCGTAATGCCAGAAGGTCCAGCCGTTGCAGGCGTCCAGCCCCTGCACTTCGGCGCCGATCTTGTGGATCGAGCCGGCGCTGTCGCCGATCGCTACCGTGCCGTCGGCGCGCACCTTGGCGGCCCAGCGCTTCTTGGCGTCATAGAGCGTTGCGCCCGGCAGCATCAGCCCGGTATCGATCAGGCTGACAAAGGCGACGCGCGGCTCGGCGCGCTTGCCGGTGAGCACGGTGAGATCGGCGCCGTCCAGTGGCCGGACAGCATCGATGCGCTCATTGGCGGCGTCGATATAGGCCTGCTCGCGCTCGATGCCGACGAAATGGCGACCAAGGCGCTTGGCCACCGCGCCGGTGGTGCCGGACCCGAAGAAGGGATCGAGCACGATGTCGCCGGGCTTGGTCGAAGCCATCATGATGCGGGCAAGCAAGGCTTCCGGCTTTTGCGTGGGATGCAATTTGTCGCCATTGTCGTTCTTCAGCCGCTCGCTGCCGGTGCAGATCGGAAACAGCCAGTCGGAACGCATCTGGACGTCGTCGTTCGAGGCCTTCAGC